>NZ_JBFTRC010000174.1:0-21288 GCF_056399325.1 Allobosea sp. 01N443 | reverse complement strand
CTGTTCGTCCCGCCCCGGTCCCGTCGCTCCGCCCTCGCCATCCATCTGCATCGTCTGTGCGCCATGRCACAATGGAAAGCCGTCGCTGGCCTCGCAGCGTGAGCCCGTCACCCGGTTGAGTTCGCTTCAATGGTCCGCGGTTAACGTGATGGTGTGGACGGCGCCCGCTGCGGCATCTGGCTCGAATGGAGCTGTGCCAGGATGGTTGTCGTTGAGCAACCCATCTGAAGGAGCGCCGTCCATGACGAAGTCTATCAGCGGTTTGTCGGAAGTCACGGTGGTTGGTCTCGATCTGGCCAAGCACGTGTTTCAGGTCCACGGCATCGATGCTTGCGGGCACGTGATCGTGGCCAAGCCGATCAAACGTGGCAAGCTTCTGGAGTTTTTCGCAGCCTTGCGACCCTGCCTCGTCGGCCTCGAGGCCTGTGGGTCGGCTCATCACTGGGCCCGCGAGATCGGCAAGCTGGGCCATGATGYCCGGCTGATGCCGCCGGCCTATGTCAAACCCTATGTGCGTCGACAGAAGAACGATGCTGCAGACGCGGCTGCGATCTGCGAAGCCGTGACGCGGCCTTCGATGCGGTTTGTTCCGGTTCGCTCAGTGGAGAACCAAGGGGTGCTGATGCACCACAAGGTTCGTGAGCTCCTGGTATCGCAGCGAACGCAGATGCTGAACGCGGTGCGCGGACATCTGGCGGAGATAGGCATCATCGCCGCGCAAGGCCCCAACAAGACCCGTGAACTGGCAGAGCTGATTGCGGCGGGTGATGAAGCCATTCCCTCTCTCGTCCGCGCGGCGCTGATGCCGTTGGTGCGCCAACTCGAACGCCTCGATGCCGAGATCGACCGCACGGATCACACTATCATGGTCCTGGCGCAGGCTGACCCCGTCGCACGCCGCCTGACGAGCATACCCGGCATTGGCCCCGTGACGGCCTCCGCCATCGCTGCCAGTGTTCAGGATATCGCCGGCTTCGCGGGCCCACGCGAGTTCGCGGCCTGGCTTGGCTTGACGCCGCGCCAGAACTCTTCCGGAGGAAAGGAACGGCTGGGACGCGTGTCGAAGATGGGCAATCGCTACTTGCGCAAGCTGCTCGTCGTCGGCGCGCATGCGGTGCTGTATCATCGCAAGTGCCATGCCGACGCACTCAGGCTCTGGGCCTGCAAGCTGATGCAGACCAAGCCCTTCAAGCTCGTGGCCGTCGCGCTCGCCAACAAACTCGCGCGCATTGCCTTCGCGCTCATGCGCAGCCAGTCCCTATACGCAAGAACCCAACCTAACCCGGCATAACGACAACTGCCGGGCGATCGACAACCAATCGAGGGTGACGATGAGGTGATGCGAGATATGGCGGAACCATCCCCAAGCCCGCGGCGCTGTCTGCGCATCAAGAGCGCGATAACGTGATTACGGCCAAGGATGACGCGGACAACATCAGGGCCAGCGCTTAGAAAAGTGCACCAAAAGGCCGAAGACATGACCGCTCCCACGATCCTCGCCGCGCCAAAGAAATCCCCTTGATCAAAGGGCGCCGTCCAGACATGACAACGCCGGTCAGGGCGCGCTTGCGCCGGTTGAAGCGCTGAAGCAGCAAGGGCGCGAAGTAGACGACCCAGCGGTGGATCGTGGAATGGTCGATGCTGATGCCGCGCTCGGCCATCATCTCCTTCAGGTCGCGCAGGCTCAGGCCGTAGGCCAGATACCAGCGAACACACAGCAGGATCACCGATCGGTCGAAATGACGGCCCTTGAACATCTGAAGTCCTCCTGCCAACGGCTGGAAGGTGATGCCCTAACCTCCGTAACTGAAGAGTTTGCAACAGAACCGGCCCGCTGACGCTAGCTAGGATGGCGCGGGCGCTTGATGAGGTGAGGTCGCGGCGGTCGCCCATCTGCTGCACCCCAGCCTCTCCGCGAGGGAAAGCCTTCGCCTCGTCGTTGCCGCCACGGGCGGACCGGAGATCAACGCAGCCAGGCGCGTCTTTCGGAGGGGCAAGGCATGATCCTGTCCATGCTTGACCAGGATCTCGGCGATGGGACTTCGTCGTGAGCGCCATTCAGTCCCATTGGGTCTCGTCGCAGGAGTGCTTAGGAACGAGCGTCCGCCCCGGCGAAGCGATATCAATCAAGCCTGAACGCCGGCCATACGCATCTGGCTTGGCGCCACACCTGTCCATTGCTTGAACGCATGCGAGAACGCGCTGACCTCTTGGAACCCCAATAGCCAGGCGACCTTGGAGACATGGTGGTCGCGATCGTTGAGATAGCGCACGGCTAGGTCGCGCCGCAGCTGCTGGAGGATTTCCGAGAAGCTCAGGCCCTCCTCGGCGAGCCTCCGCGCCAGTGTTCGTTCGCTTAATCCAAGCTGGCGGGCGATGACCTCGGCGCGAACCTTGCCATGAGGCAGCAGCGGCGCAATCGCATTCTCGACGCTCACCCGCAGAGGGCTGGCATTGGTTGTGCGGGACGACAACGCCGCCTCGCAATAATCCAGCAGGAGATCATTGAGGTAAGGGTCGGCATTAATGAGAGGGCGCTCGCGCGCGTCAGCGTGCAAAACGATGGCATCGGTCTCGGCGCCGAACTCCACCTTCGTTCCGGCAAACCGCGACATCGCAGAGGTATCGCCCGATCGGTGATGCGCGATCGAGACGTGTTGAGGGACGAGGTTTGCGCCTATCAGGATGCGGCAGATCCGGATTGCTCCAAAAATGCAGAACTCGGCCTGGTGCCGATCGGAATGCCGAGGAAGTCCGGCATAGTTCAGAGTGATGGTGAACTCACTTGCCTCGGCAACGCTGAAGACCAATGCTTCATTGGTGATCGAGCTATACCGGGCAATTCGTTGCAGTGCTGCGCCAAGCGTTTGCGACGACGCCATGACATAAAACAGCAACCCGAGAGCTCGGGGCTCGAACTCCTGCGCCAGGGTGAAGCCCAGGCAGTCATCTCCCAGCGCGGTCCCGGCCCGCTCCAGGAATGCGACCTGACGCCGGGCAGGCACTCTTTGATCGCCATCGGCGAGCATGTCCTCGGTCAGACCGACGTCGTTCAGGAGAGGCGCAACCGGTATGCCGGCGCAGGCAAGACGCTTTATGGCAAGGCGCGAGATACCCGCTAGCGTCGTTGGGAGGGAGGTCAGATCGTGTGGCAAAGCCGCCGAACTCCCATTTCCATGTTCGGGGCCAAACCCACTCAGGCTGGAGCGAGCAAAGAATTGGCCGAAAATAACAAGCCGCCGACGCTGAGGCCACGCATTTCGCGGAGGTCCGCCTTAAAGCGCGCGGCAGACATGCGGAGAGAGAAGCTTGAAGAGGTCGATATCGCGCGTTTGATAGTCACCCGCTTCCGCGGGGCGATCCGACATTGTTAGTGGATCGACTGGCGCGACGCCATCGCGGTTCGTGGAGTTGGGCCAAATTGCGCAGCCGACGCGCCCACGGACGATCCTCTACGTCCTGCTCGTTGCACCATCTGATGCCGTGCGGCTAGCGCGGCTCTGGCGGCTGTTTTTGATTTTCGGATCCGGCGGATCCTGTGCAACATCCTCACGGACAAGGAGCGCGGTCAAGGATCGAGGAACACACTGACATGAGCGGTTTTCCTGACTGGCAACTGGTCTGGCACCAGTTCAGGGGCATGACATCGGGCGACGTTCCGATCTGGATGAGCGCGCCGGGTCACTGGATGGATGCGCCGTTTGTGATCACGCCTGTGACCTATCCTGACGGGAGTGTGTCTCGGCATTTTGCGGCTCGCGACAATGCCAACCACCGCGTCATTACCAATGTCGCCGAAACCCCCGAAGAGGCGAAGCAGATTGTCGCGCGATACATTGCCGAAATCCGTGACGGGCATGTCTGGGACGGCGTCGATGTCAGCCCCGACGAGCTTCGTAAGAGAGTGGCGCGCAACGAGAGGGCCAAGGACTGACGATTCACCAGGGCGGGATTGAGGCCCAGCCGGCACCCATCCCACGCCCGGCCGCAGAAGGGCTGGCCTCGCGCATGTCTGGGGCAAGTCAGCACGCGACGTGGGGGCAGTAGGCCGCCCGTTGTTGGGGATGGCCCTAGCGCTCCAGCGAGCAATGCGCAGGGACGTAGGCCGTCTTCAGCCGGCGGGGCTTCAGGCCTTCTTGGAAACCGAGTGCTGCGGCAAATGCGTGGCCGCTATCCGACAGCCGCCGTAGTTGGCGTGGTGACGGTGATGCTTGTACCAGCCGCGGTGATGGCCGCGATTCCAGCCATAATGGCGGCGGAGGCCATAGCGATACATGGCGTGATGCGACTGGCCATGATGCCAGCCATGCGGCTTGGCGTGCGCCTCGACGCTGGTGCCAACCGCTCCGTAGTCCGCCTCCGACATTGTCTCGGGAACAGTGTCGACATCGCGATCTTCGCCTCGGCTCCTCAACCCATGGTGTTGAGTTGCGAGATGTCGGCGTCGTGAACTGACCAGCGCCGCCTGATACCGTAACCTGCCAGTCACGTTTTGTTGGGGCGCTCACCTATGAGGTTCCGCTTCGGTCATACACAGCAAGGGGGGCGCGCAGCTGACAAGTTCGGATCTTCAGGGCCTAAAGGACTTGATCAATGATGCGGCTCATCAGAAGGCGGCCCTCCAATCGGATTACCGGGCAGCGCTCAGAAGCCGCAAGTCGGCCTGGAGGAAGTTATGCCGGCGCGAACAACCCCCGCTCAGATGGTTCCCGAAGTCATCAATCCCAAAGCTCCGCTGGGCCTTTGAAGAGACGGAGATCGAAGCCAGGAAAGTGCTGTCTGCGCTCTCTGCCAGCGAAATCGGGATTGAGATCGAACTCGATGAGGATGCCTGGAGCACTTGGGTCGAAGTGGAGTACTCCCATGCTGCCTTGGCTCGCTCCGACTATCTCTGGGACGTAGCCTCGTCGAGCGAGGACGAACGGGCCAAGGAGAGACCCACTTCTTCGTCGGCCGTCACACGATACCAGGTTCGGCTGCATCCCATCTTGGATGGAATTATCTCAGGCTCTCCTGGGGTCCGCCTCGAGAACGCAAACGGAGACAATCTCGATATCTTCGGCGGCTTCGTCCTGATGCGCTCAAAAGGCGCCAGCGATTACGCCGTGATCGATTTCCGTGACGTCTTTGTCGAAGCGACAGATGTCCCGTTCATCGAAAGTGAAGCCGTTCCCGCGGACGCGCAGGTGATCGACCATGTATCGGCCGATTCCAGCAAGGATCGATCACCCGATGGACGGCTCAACGACCAGCTTCCGATCGCCAAATATGGCCAGATCACCATCACCAGCGGAAAGGGGCTCCATGAGGTATTTTTGGCAAGCAACTGCGAAGCGGCATTTCGGTTTGCCGATGCGCTCGCGGCTTTCAAATCGGCCCTGATCCGTCAGGCCGCTAATTCACAACCCGGCGACGCTCCGCCGCCTGCGATGCGATCTACACCCGCCCCGGAGTTCGAGAAACCCCTGCCAGAACTCCAACGGGTCAGCGGCGCTTATGAACTCATCCTCATTCCTGTCGCGCTCGCTGTCGCACCCATTTTGGCGTCTTCGTGGCGCCAACAGCCTCCGACCTCGCCCCCGATCATCGCCGCCCTCCGCTCGAACCCGGCGGAAGCGCGCATAGCCGGCCTCCCCTCAACCCAAATCTCGGTCGCGCCAGTGAGGCCTGTCGCTACGGCTCCACAGGTCGGAGCCCTCTCGACGAATCAAGCTCAGCCACGTGAGCGGCTCGTTCTCCTCCAGCATGCCAACGTCCGATCAGGACCTGTGCGATCCTCTGCATCCCTGCGGGTCGCGCCGAAAGGAGCGATCGTCAGCGTTTTCAGACGAGACGGAAGATGGATAGAGGTCGGGGATGAGCAGCCTTGGGGCTGGGTGAACACGGTTCTCCTGAAAAAGCCGTGACCGCGCAAATTACCTTCTCGGGGGCCTCACCGTCGTAAGCTTGTGAGTTTGAGTATTGCGATACCGCGTCGGCAGCCTGTTACACCTGCCGCCTCATTCCCGCCCCCGACCTGAAGGCCGTCCAGGGTGCCAGTCCGGACGGTCGTCTCGCAGCACGAGCCGGCAGCTACGATTCCTGATGTGCGAGTCGTTACGTTCCCGGCATTCGAGCCTGAAGTGTCTTTGAAACGTTCGATCGAGGCAGAAGTCGCACGATATTCGACGGCCGCGCATCCCGTTCAGTGAGGGCCACCGCATCAAGCAGAAGTTCGATGGCGCGGCACAGCCGCTCGTCTTCGAGACTATCGTTATCAAGGGCGAGGAACGCCTCAACCAAGAAGGCTCGGCATTTACGGTAATCGCTCATGGCGAGCATGCTGATGCCAACAGATTAACGCTCGACAAAATGATTGAGAGCAATTCGATCCACTGGGACGGCTCACTTGCACCCCACCATCTCCGCCAGCTCGCATATTCGCATCTCGACGGCGCCATGGGGGCGTCGGAGGAGGTGGCTGCCGCTTGTGGCTGATGTGCAGGACGCAGGCGAAGCGGGAAGATCCGGCGGGGCGAGCGCAGCTATCGGCCTTTCTGTCGGCAGGTAGCAGCTGATCTGTCGAAGCGCCTTCCTCACTCCGCATTTCCTCAAGAGCCGATACCTCAACAATCGGATCGAACGGGATCATCGGCGCATCAAGCGCCGCATCCGTTCCATTGCTCGGCTTGGTGGGGAGCGCCGAGGCGATCCTGTCCGGCATCGAGGTGGTCCACATGATGCGCAAAAGACCGGCGAGATTTGCCTACAAGCCGGGCCCGTCAATTGCCGAGCAATTCGAAACGCTCGCTGCCTGGTCTGGGCCCACGGGCGCCGCTCTTCCCGTCCAATTTCCGGAATTGCGACCGAGCCGGTGGAGGCCGGCCTCAAAGCGATGCGCGCTCATGACGCCATCGAGACCGCGCCGCCAGGCTGGTGCAGGGCGCTCGATGAGGTCACGGCCGCGACCGTCGCGCACATGATGACCGACGGTATTTCCGCGACGAAAAGCCTTAGCCTCTTCATCGCCGCCACGCGCGGCCCTGAGATCAACGCAGCCAAATGTTTCTTCCGACGGAGCCAGGCACGAATTAGCGTTGGCTAATCTTGTCCTTACTTGACGAAACTGCCTTTCGTGAGCACCATGGGGCATTGCGCCACCTCCCCTGAGACGCTTCGACGGCAGGAGCCCTCCAAGGCTTCCCGATAACCCAGCTCTCCCATGGGTTACGTTTCCGGCTGGGKAACCCCCGTAGAGGCTCCGCAACGGCCTCTACGGGGTTTTTTCACACTGGTGTGCAATTAATCTGGCGCAGGATGCCATCTCGGCAGTATCATAACGATCGGACCGATCTCGCGGCAGCGAAGCTGGCCGGCGACGCAGCCGAAGGCGAACTCGCCGCCTGTCATGCCTGCGAAGAGGATGTAGGCCCGCTCCATCATGTCGAGGAACGGTATCCCACACAGCCATCTCGACGATCCGCCACTTGCCCTTGATCATGCCGGGGCCGCCAGAAGCTTGGGCAGGCGGATCAGGTTGTAAACGGCCCGCGCCAGAGTGAACGCGGCATCGACCTTGGGGCGGCCGCGCACCTTCGCCTTGGCCAGTCCCGCCGAGCTTTTGATCCAGCGGCGTCGGGAAGGGCAGCGGCGATTCGAACGCGCGCAGGCGGCCCCTGCATTTAACGGAAGCTTGAGAAGCCGCTTCCGCTCAGTGCGTTCTGGTGCGGTATGGTATTCAGGGCGCCTCTTCAGCGTCTAATCCGTCAGAAAATCGCCTCTGTCCGCAGGCCTAATGCCATCGCTCCGGCATAGCTAGCCTGAGGACCGGCCTGTAGAGGGTGAAAGCGTGCGCCCTGTATGTCGCGAAAGCGGCGTTCGAGTCCTCTCACACGATAGAACGATGCACCGCCCGCTAGCTCCATGGCCAGGTCGACGGTTGCGATCGCATGCCGGGCGACAAGATTGCGCCCTATCATGACTTCATTCACCGTCTCGGCGGACGGGGCGTTGCGCGCGACCGTGTCAAGCGTCCAACGGTGCGCCAGCTGCGCGGCGCGCAATTCGGTGTCCATGCGGCCAGCGAGGGATAGGTCCGGTGCTGGCTTCTCTTTCGCGATCTCGACGGCGAGATCGCGGGCGCTTTCTGCAACTCCGAGATAGACGGCGTAGATCAGCGGGAAGGCAATCGTTGCGATCGTCTGGAAGACCGGATGCCACTCGCCGGCCTTGCGCGAGAAGGCGACGTTCGCGTCGGGAATGAAGAGGTTGTCGATCACGACGTCGTTCGAGGCAGTGCCGCGCATCCCAAGCGTGCGCCAAGTGTTCTCAATGCTTACAGCAGCGGAGTTCATCGGCGCGCCGAAATGAATGACAGAGCGACTGCCATCTTCCCCCTCGTGAATCGCGCCGGTCATTAGAATGTCGCCGGCCTCGGCGCCGGAGGTGAAGACCTTCCGGGCCGTGATCCGGTAGCCGTCGGCGACCTTCACAGCCTTCCCCGAGCCGCCGATCCAGTCCGAGCCGCCTGACGAGAGAAGGATAATTTTCTCATTCGCGACCCTCTTCAAGAGAGGCTCGACGGCGGCCACCTTCTAGTGACGCCAGCGCCAGGCAGGTATGGCGACCTGATGCGTGTTCATGGAAAAGGCGAGTGCGGTGGAACCGCACGCACGCGCGAGCACGCGCAGCATCTCGGCGAGCTCGGATATTTCGGCGCCGCGGCCGCCGAGTTCCCGAGGGACGCCTGCTTCCACCAGACCAGCCTCCTTCAGCAGGGTGTAGTTCTCGCCGACAAAACTGTCGTTCTGGTCGACTTCGGCCGCGCGTTCGGCGAGCTTCCGCGAAAGATGGTGCGCGGTTTCCACGATACCGTCGGCGCAAACGCCGGAGTTTTCGATAGCTGAGATGGCTTGAACTTTCGAAGCGACGTTCGTCGGCATGGCGTCCTCCGTTCCTGTGACGCTGAAGGATCGGAGTTGAAGCCGTGAGGGTCCAGTTCAGCAACTGTACTGGTGTCGCTTTTGGGATGAAGCTGCTTTGGTACCATTCGCCAGGAGAACAGCGGGGTTCGAAATGGACGAGCGCGGCGGCTATGGCCAATTCTGCCCGGTGTCGATGGCGTCGGAGATCCTGTGCAGTCGCTGGACGACATTGGTGGTGCGCGAACTCCTTTACGGCTGCACCCGGTTCAATGACCTACGGCGCGGCGTGCCGAGAATGTCGCCGGCGCTGCTGTCCAACAGCTGGAGATCGACGGCAATCCGACGCTTGCCAGCTCGATGCAACAATGGCTCGGCCTTAGCGCCTTCGCCCACGAACCAAGGCGGGTACAGTGATCGCCAGGAGTGCCTCTCCGGATAGCACCAGTGGACCAACCCGCTCTCGCGTGAGGGCGTTGCAACCGAGGATTGTGGGGTCGTTTCCCCCTGATCTTTGGAGAGCCACATGCCCGGGCTTGCCGCCCGTCCGCAGCGCCAGCGGATGATGGACGGGATGACCATCCGCGGGTTCGGTGAGCACAGCGCGACGACGTTCGGCAGGTCTACGAGTTCGCCATGTTTCTCGGCGCTCTCCAACCGGGCCGGGCCAGAAGATCTGCGGCGCTACCAACTTCCCCTCGTGGGGTGCGAGAGCTATGCCCGGATGGACCCGGCCTGCATGGTGCTGCTTCTTTGGGGCATAGAATTCATTCCCGAAAATGTGGGCGGGCGAAGCGTACGGACGGCACGAGGGGCAAGCACTGACATGGCGCGCAAGCTGCAAATCCAGCCCTCCAAAACCAAGGCTGCACATATCGATGGTGCTCAGTTCCAGTTCGGGCTGAATGAGGTCGATTTGAGCCCGGAGCGGTTCGCGGGACTGTTCTGCGGCGGCCGGATCAAGCGTGTGCACGAGTGGCTGAATGATGAGTTGCCTGTGCCGCCGTGGGTGCCGGCGCTGCTCGCTGCGATGGTCTGGCCGGAAGCGCGGACTCGAGCGATTGCGACTGCCGAGCATCTCATCGCGGCCGGTTCGGCGGATGGAACGAGCGGGGAGCCAGGAGAGTGATTCTTCGACTGACCTTGGCAATGGCGTTGGTCGCCGCTCCAGCACTCGCCGAACCAAGGCGCTCCGCGGTGGAGCAATGCGCTGCATGTCATGGCGACGACGGCATCGCACGGGATAGCGAAGTCCCTCACTTGGCCGGGCAGAATGAACGCTACCTCTTCAATCAGATAATGGCGTTCCGGTCGGGAAAGCGTCAGCACAAGGAGATGCGCTATATGGCGCGTGCGATGACGACAGCCGAAATCGCTGCGCTCTCTGCCTATTATGCGGCGCTCCCGACACGATAGAAATGTCCTGTTATCGACGCATTGCGCCGAAGATCCTGCCTTGTCTGCCAGCGATTACGCCTTTCGCAAAGCTAGGGCGTTGGTTGGCCCAGCCGTTCCGCGCAAGTTTCCTTGTCTGTGTCCGGATCGTGCGTGACCTCCGCGCCAACCCAACAGCGCGCCGCGGGTGTCGCGGTAATGATGCTAAAACAATAAGACATCCGTCAGGGTATATGCGAACCGGCATTCCATTCGGCTGACCGTTTCGCGTTGCATCTGCCCAGTAGCACGCCGATCTGCTAACAGCGATTCTAGTGCAGAATTGCCCACCACCGGTCTACTTATCCGGTGGAATTGAACTCTTTGATCAGCTTTGCCTTGGGGGGTAGATGCGCAGCTTTCTGATATTAATTTGGTGCGTCCTTGCCACCTGGGGAATATCTGGCGCCCGTGCACAGGGGCAAGGAGAAAGCCCTCCACCACAGGCCAAGGAATTGTTGCGCCTGCTCGATGAGCCGAGCGTGCGACGCTGGATCCAGCAATCCGGCGAGGCCAGTCCAGCCGCACTGCCCACAGCAATAGCAACTCCCGAGCCGCCCCTGTCCAGCCGACTTGCGACACGGCTCACCGGCGTACGCAACCATATCGGTTCCATCGCCGCCGCAGTCCCTCAGTTGCCGACGCAACTCGCGCGGGCCGCCGGCTTATTGAAAAATGAGCTGGCAACGACAAGCGCTGCCCGGCTTGCTCTGATGATTTCGACCTTTCTCACTCTCGGTGTCGGTTCCGAGCAATTGTATCGCCGCATGAGCGCCCGCTACCGCGCCTTGCTAGAGAGGAAACCCGTCCTTTCCGTTGAGGAACGATTCCGCACCGCGGGATTGCGCCTGGCCACCCTGGTTGCCGGAATCGCAATCTTCGCTGCAGGCAGCCTCGGCGCGTTCCTGCTGTTCGCATGGCCACCGATCCTGAAGCAGATCATGCTCGCCCTTCTCGTGGCCGTGCTCGTCACGCGGGCTACTCGGTCTTTGCTGGATTTCGCTTTGTTTCCACCGCGGAACACGCACGGCGCCTGGTCGGATCATCAGATAGTTCCAGTTAAGCCGAAGGACGCCATCTACTGGCGGCGGCGCATTGGCTTGTTTGTCAGCTACTTCGCATTTGGGTGGTCGATTGTTGGCATTCTGATCGATCTGGGCTTTCCTCGAGATTTCCGTTTCGCGGCAGCTTATCTCCTCGGACTTGGCCTTCTGACAATTGGTCTGGAAGCCATTTGGAACAGACCGGAAGGCGATAGCAGCTCCACGGCTGGATCCGGCAGAATTGCGAAGAGCGTCGCCATGTCAGCTTATGCTGTGGTCTTGTGGCTTCTCTGGGTTTCCGGCCTTCTGGGCATGTTCTGGATTGCCGTTTTCGTGCTTCTGCTGCCCAAAGCCATCTCCATTGGAAGGAACGCAGTCAGTCACCTCCTGAGGCCGACCGAGACCGGTGGGCTGGTGCCGATCAGGCACAATATCCTTGAGGTGTGCCTTGAGCGCGGGGTGCGGCTGATCATTCTCAGCGCCGCTACGCTTTGGCTCGCTCATATTTGGCAGGTTGACCTGGTCGGTCTTACGAGCCAGGACGGCCTGCCGATGCGCCTGCTGCGCGGTGCGCTGGCAAGCGTCGTCATTCTTCTCCTGGCCGATTTTCTATGGCAAATCGTCAAGGTTTCCGTGGACGGCGCCCTCGCTGATCCAACGGAGAGCATCATTTCCGGTTCCGACGAGGCCATCCGTCGGGCGCGACTTCGCACGCTGCTGCCCATCTTCCGCAATATCCTGCTTGTGGTTATCGCGGTGATGGCGAGCTTGACGGCGCTTGCTGCGCTCGGGCTCGAAATCGGCCCCCTGATCGCTGGAGCCGGCGTCTTGGGCGTCGCCATTGGTTTTGGCGCTCAATCCCTGGTCAAAGACATTATCAGCGGCATGTTCTACCTACTCGACGATGCATTTCGCGTCGGCGAATACATCCAAAGCGGCAGCTTCAGGGGAACAGTGGAGTCATTCTCACTCCGTTCGGTCCGCTTGCGCCATCACCGTGGTCCAGTGTTCACCGTTCCGTTTGGACAACTCGGCGCGGTTCAGAACATGAGCCGAGACTGGGTCATCGACAAGTTCATGATCAATGTCACTTACGATAGCGATCTGGAAAAGGCGCGGAAAATCTCCAAAAAAATCGGTCAGGAGCTTGCCGAAGATCCCGACTTAGCGCCTGACATTATCGAGCCGATGAAGATGCAGGGGGTCGAGCAGTTCGGCGATTATGCCATCCAGCTTCGTTTCAAGATGACGACCCGGCCAGGCCAACAAGCGGTCGTGCGTCGCAAAGCGCTTCTGCGCCTCAAGACGGCGTTTGACCAGGCTGGTATCAAGTTCGCCCATCCGACGGTCCATGTTGAAGGTCGCGACGAAGAAGCAGCTGCTGCCGCCCAGCAGATTCTAACCGCTCAAAAGGTCGAAGCGGCAAAGGTCGAAGCGGCAAGTGCGGCTGGTAGATAGCGCTCGACTAATTTCGGCTGAGGCAAAAGAGTGTTGCGACGCGGGCAGCCGGGTGTGAAGCATGCGCCGTCAGGCATCGGGGGCCGGTCATTACGGCTGGCCGCATGTCGCTCAAGGTAGGGGAGGGGTGGTTGGTGCGAGCCTACGGATGAGGGGGGCGCGCTGGACGCTTAATGTCAATGCTGGTCTCGACGCACTCGCCGGCCTTTTTCCCGAGCGCCTGGCTCCGCTCCATCACCTCCCCGCGGCCGCCGGCGGCAGCCCGTTCCGTGGCGGGGCGGTCACGGACCTCCCTCGCGGTCCCGTCGCTTACGAAATCGGCTTCTTTACTCCCAGCCTCGGCCCAACCAGGATTGCATCCGCCGGACGTTCGTTACGGCGTTCGCATCAGTGAGGTTTTGCGATGGGCGTGTTTTCGACCGCGGCCGGTGACCTGAATTTTGACAACCAGCCGGAGCGCGATCTGGCGGCACTTGAGGGCAGGCTCGTTGTGATCCGGCATCAGGGGATCGACGACATGGTGGCCGGCCGGCTTATCGGCACGCCTCAGCCCGGCTTTGCCCTGCACTGCTGACCGAGAGTGGCGCAATCAGCGTCCCGGGCTGGAGGTCGGTGCACCAGGTCACCTCCACGGGTCACGCGAACCAATAAGCGGAGGCGATGCCGGCAAGCCTGCGCGGCGCATTAACCAGGGCGAACCCAGCCGGATGCTCAGGCCATACGAAACCAGCGCTCGAGGGTCGGAATAGCGATCCAACTCCCGATCGCTGATGTCTGCCAGCTTTTGCGCCACGATATCAGTTCTCGGCCGCACCGCGTCTTGCACGGGCAAGGGAAAAATTGGGGAACAGGGCTGAGGACAATAAAACGCCGCCGCCGATAGCAAAGCCGAAGGCGGCAATAAACATTAGGCCAGGCTTCGGCCCATCGGCCACAGCGAGGAATGTTACCAAGGCGCACCCTAACAACACGGAGCTTATCAAGAAGCAAGCCAGGCGCCATGCCTTCGACATAGGCTTCGGTGTATCCGGGTCGTTGTAAATGATCGGGCCGTCCAGGTCGTCGAAGCGCGGGGCGGGGACTTTCATAGGCCGGGACCATGTGTGACAGGCGCTCGCGAATCCATATTAACCGCAGCCAAGTTCTTGGCATYAACCGCCAAGTTCTATTTCGAAGCACGTGAGGGGTCCATATCGCGCAGGGGCAGCACAAAGTACCCGCTTGGGGGACCGTCCCGCAGGGCCCGGCACGCAGCCACGCGAAAGTCGGCTTTAAGCGGGCCGCACTTGACCCTGCCGCTCAAAAACTGCCGTGCACCCTTGCCGCCCCATGCCGATTTACCACTTCTTAACCACGGCGGGCGCCATTCTGAGGCGTCCGTTAGAGCCGGGGGGCTTGGAAAGGACCGTAACCATGCGAGCGCTCGATGCTGTTCAAGCCGTCGTGGATCAGTTCGTTGGCCTGTCAGTTGCCTTTGTCGAACGCCAGCTGATCCTGGCAACGCTGCGGGAAACCGGCGGCAACCGCACCCATGCAGCCTCACTACTCGGCATTTCCATCCGCACGTTGCGCAACAAACTTACGTTGTACGCAGCGGACGGCTACAATGTACCAGAACCTGTACATCCAGCGACACAATGAGCGCGCGATGTCCCTTGCCTCGCCGCATGGCATTGCCGCAGCAAACCTCGTCTCCTCCGCAACCATGGCCGGCCTCCTGCGCTGCCTGGTGCAGAAAGGCGTTTTGCAAGCCGCCGACATAAGGGAGATCTACGAAATCGCGCTTCTCCTTCTTGAACAGCAGCAAGGCGCTGTGCCGGACGCAGAAGTAACCTTTAAAGCCGCCCGATCCGCAATTGAACGGAACCTGGCATAGCCAGTCAGGCCAAGCAGAGCCTCGCTAATGACTATCGGCCGATGTTCACGACGCTACACAGGCCTCCAAGGCCTAAAAAAACGATTGGCGCACAAGCAAGTCGTCCCCTCGGTCCTGCTATCGGCTGTCGCAGCGCCATGGCATCGGCGGCAATGACGGCTCCTGACGTTGCTTGCGCAGTGCCTCGACCTTCACAGGCTTCGGTGCCTTCGCCGCTGCCGGCCTTTGCGGCTTCGGCTCGCGGGCCGTTCGCGGCGGCTTCAACTCACGCGCCTGTGCCGTCAGCCTCAAAGCCTCGTCCTCGTTGACGCTCCGCCATCGGTCTGAGAGCGAGAACACGTTGACGAAGCGCGGCCCCACCGCGATGTCAATCAGGCCGAGACGATCGAGCAGCGTCAGACTTGGCGACAGCGTCTGCCGTCCGAAGCGGTGGTCCAGCCTGAAGGTATCGTAAGACAGCGCCACGCTGGTGCCGCTCCCGATTTCCGTCTCGATGACAGCGAGCAACCGCCGCGCAGCCTTGGTCAGCACCCAATAGGCCGGTGACACCACGTGTTCAATCATGGCCAGCCTCCCCGGAAGTATGACCCGCTGATTAATCCACAGTGCGCCGCTGGCGGTCAACGATCCGGTCCGAGCCGAAACAATGATCACCGTTGGATCGATTACATCGTCATTTTTCTTCGCGTTTGGTTTTTCCTGAAATAAACGCCTGCGTTAATCGCGGATCTAGCCCGTGGCTTGGTAGAAATGCAACGCTCATTTCGCGTCTGAATTGCAATCGAGCGGGCGCGATCGATAACAATGGTGTCGTCATTGTCGGATGGGGCCATCTGAAGGGAAGGATCGGCATTATTCAACATGTAGCCACGTCCCCAGACAGTTCCGATGTAGTTGGTTCTGCCTGATATGGCCGCAATCTTCTGTCTCACCTTGCAGATAAATACGTCGACGATCTTGAGCGCAGGTTCGTCCATCCCACCATAGAGGTGGTTGAGGATCATTTCCTTTGACAGAGCGAAGCCACGGCGGCTCGCCAGGAACGCAACGAGTTCATATTCCTTGCCGGTCAAACGAACGGGCTTCCCGGCCACGTCAACCGTTTTCGAATCCAGATCGATGCAGAGATCTCCGACCCGGACGGTGCGGTTCTCCGTACCGTTACAGCGACGCACCAAAGTCCGAAGGCGGGCAAGAAATTCGTTTCGGTGGAATGGCTTTGTCACGTAGTCATCCGCCCCTGCAATCAGGGAACGGACCTTCTGTTGAATCTCGTTGATGCCCGAGAGGATCATCAGCGGCGTTGCAATGGAAGTTGCTCGGAGTTTCGTGAGCACCTCCATGCCAGGCATGTCGGGCAAGCCGAGATCCAGAACGATCAGGTCAAACCGCGCCGACTGAGCGAGGGCAAGGCCATCGGCTCCGCAGGCTGACTTGGTGACCTCGAAGTTCTCCAGCGTGAGAAACATCTCGATGCTCTGCGCGATCGATGCGTCGTCCTCAATCAATAARACGCGCATAACAAACTCCGATTCGCAGCGGATATCTTCACAACGTTGGCTGAAGCATGGTTAATAATTCCATATTTTTACGCTGGTCGGTCTTATAATAGGCTTCCCCCGACCGCGGGGAAGACCACCAACTTCATCGCAAGGGTTACGATCGGCCATATCGTCAGCGAGAGTTCTTCGATCGCCATCAAGACATGATCTTTCGCT
The DNA here is from genome assembly GCF_056399325.1 of Allobosea sp. 01N443. Classification (NCBI taxonomy): domain Bacteria; kingdom Pseudomonadati; phylum Pseudomonadota; class Alphaproteobacteria; order Hyphomicrobiales; family Alloboseaceae; genus Allobosea; species Allobosea sp. 01N443. Next base: position 4,859 of record NZ_JBFTRC010000174.1, on the reverse strand, counting down.
GGAATTCTTGCGCCGGCCGGGGCCGAAGCGCTTGGTAGATGGCCCCGCGTCGGGGTCGATCTGCTTGTGCGGCTGGGGCGTACAGGGCGTCATCCTGCCGATGTCGACTGCTTTCCCGATGGCGGCAACGAGGGGAAGGGCGCGCAGAACGTGAGGACCTCCGATTTGATGACCCGGATCCGAGAGGTGGAAGCGAGCCTCCGCTCTGAGCCGAAAGCGTTCAGCCGTCCCGGCAATGCCCCGAGTTAAGTTCAGTTGAGAGCACGTCGTTGGCTACATCGAAACGCACGCTGAATAGTTGCGCCTGGATGGGTTGCCCTTGCCCATGCGGCGTTGCTCGAAGCGTGGCCGTCTCAACGCTAGCGGCCGCATGGGCAAGGGGCCCCATTGACGGGGGCGCGGGCTGGCCGACGGTGGCGGGGCGCGTGCGAGCATGGGCAGGCATCGCACCCCGCTGTCACCTCGACCGGCTAGTGACGGGAACTGGGCCTGCGCAAGAAGGCCGGCGCCCGCCCCATTGCGATGGGCCGGATCGTCAGACCGGCCCCCCAGCCTCCGACGATCCGACCCGTTTGCTCACACTTACGGAGTGTCCAGACTAGGCGCCCGTTCGGATCGGCGCGCGTTGATATGGATCAATTTCGGGCATCGATGCCCGAGTGCCCAAGCTGGTGCAGGCCCTCGATGTAATGACGGCAGCGACCGTCGCGCATAGTATGACCGACGGTATTTCCGCGACGAAAAGCTTTAGCTTGGTCATTGCCGCCACGAGTGGCCCGGAGATCAACGCAGCCAAACGCTTCTTCCGACGGATCGAGGCATGAAAGAGCTTTGGCTAATCTTGTCTTCGTTTGACCAGCCTACCTTTCGTGAGCACCATGGGGCATTGCACGACCTTGCCCTGAGTCGATTCGACGGCAGGGGCGGGGGTAGCGGATAAGCCGATACTGATCCAAAGCTCCCCGGCATCGCCCCCCAGCTCTAGCCGGGCGCAGAAGACCCCGTAGCGCCATCCGCAATCTGGCATCTACGCGGTTTTTCCGACCGGATGAATGATGACTGCTAATTCCAAGCTCGGCTGCTGCAACGCGGCGACCGACTCACTGACTGCTGGTGTCGTTCTCTAAACGCGCACACCGTCTGGTTCAGCGCCGGCCAGGAGACCTCTTGCGCAACCAGATACACTTGGAACGAGCGGACATCCTCAAGCCCGGGCCGGTTCGGGGGGGGCGAAATGACGCCGAACTGTCGCGATCGGGATGGCCTATGTTTGCTGCACTGCAGCATGTTCTTGACATTAATGCTGCAGCGCACAATACGATAACCAGTCCCCGGTGGTTATCTCTTTCACACGAGCTTGGGGCGACACGTCGGGCCGTTCCGGCCCTTCACTAAAGCGCCACCAAAGGTGCACAGGAGAAGACCATGATCCAGAAGTTCGAGACCCTTCAGAAGGCTTCCAAAGAGAACGTCGACGCAGCCCTGAAGGCCTTCGGCGCCACCTCCAAGGGCGTGCAGACCATTGCCGTGGAGGCCATCGACTATGCCAAGAAGTCCTTCGAGGCTGGCACCGCCGTGATCGAGAAGCTCGCTGGCGTGAAGACCTTCGACAAGGCTCTCGAGATCCAGGCCGAGTACGTCAAGACCTCATTCGAGGGCGCGGTCGCCCAACTTACAAAGATGGGCGAGCTCTACGCCGCTCTCGCCAAGGACGCCTACAAGCCGGTCGAGGGCATCGTCGCGAAGGCCGCTCCGGCYGCCGCCGCTGTGGTCGCTGCCGCTACGAAGCAGGCCGCCTGATTTCGGCCAGCCGCCGTAAGGCGGCCGCGCTCCCAGTGAATAGAGTTACGTAGGAAGCCCGGCTGCGGCAGGCTCTATGGAAACCGATTGGAGGCTTCGGTTTGACCGGAGCCTCTTTTCATTTTGCGCATCCATCACCTTCGGGTCGACAGCGCCGGCGCACGAAGTTCGTCGTCGAGAAAGCCGTMTTGGAGATCGAGGTCGACGATGCCAACGCTGGGGCCCGGCGTCCTCCTCTTCGTCCTCCTCTTCATCGAAGTCCGCATCGATGTCGATGCCCGGCGAGTTCAGCTCGGCGACGACCCAGCTCTCGTTCATGCTCAATCGCGTGTCGCCGCGGCCCCTGCCGAAACGCACCCTGCGGTGATGGCCGTGCCGCCAGCTCACCCGCATCGGCTTGACGACGAGCGGCAGTTTCTTGTCCTTCATGGTCCACGGCCTTCGCTCAAGTAAGGTCACATGTCGCCGTTCCCGAGCCGTTCGGGGGGTGTTCTTCCGGCCCGGAAACGTGTTTCCAATTTCCGGAAGTTTTGTTCGCAATTCTCCCGCCTGACAGCTCCATCTGGGCGCGACGCTCCCCACGCCGCGAAGAGCATCTGCAGTCAGGTGGTGGTCTCAGACATGGGGCCTGACGTGCATCGTCATGTTGCGGTGCCCGGACTTGGCGGTGTTCATCTCTTCCCTGACGCGGGCGAGCGCCCTGGCCAGCGGCGAGCGTGCTTCTTCCGATCCCATTGCGCCGGCCGCAGGGCCAGGGCCTTGGCCTCGCCTTCGCTGAAATGGACGATCACCTGGAGCGGGGCATGCGTTCTTGGGTGCGTGAGCGTGTCAGACATGACGGCCCACCTCGGCGGCGACGCGCCTCACCTTGCCGTCCTCGAAGCCGGGATCGATGCGTAGTAGGTAGCTGCCGAAGGCTGTCGCCTTGACGGTGTGCAAGGCTTCGGTGGAACTACCTTCGGACACCGTGCTGTTCTCGACGGCCGGCGTCCAGAACCAGAGCCTCGGTGGATCATTGGCGATCTCAGTGAGCTTGCGTTCGGCCTCGGCCCGCTTAGGTCACCGGCGAGCCAGACCAGAACGAAGGCGTCGAAAGCGACGCTGAGCAGGCGGCCCTTTCTACGCATGGAAACGGGCCTCGGACGCGATGCGGAACAGCCTATTCCCGCCGTCCTTTAGGCCAATGTCGCCGCTCAGGCCAGGTTGTAGCGTCGTGGCCTCACCTTCGGCGAAATCTCGCCCGATCTACAGCGATCCCAGCGGATTTGCCGCTTAGCAGCTTCGCTGGCTCCTTGGTGTCCGCACCTCTGGCCGAGTACGGGCACACTCGATGATGGCCACGGGATGAGCCGGTTGCTGACCGAGGAAGAATGGCAAGCAACGTTCGGCATGGGGGAACGGTGCCCACTCTGGGCGCGCGGCTTAGTCCAAATTGTAGTTGCCATCCCGCGCGGCAAAGTCAGCCTCACAGAGCGCCTTCGCTTCAGCGACCGACTGCCTGTGGCCAATCGTCAGCTCATAATGGTCATTGCTGCAAAAGGTGACCCTGTAGAAACAGTCGGTCGCTGCTTCGATGATGTAGCGCTGGGTTTCGTCGCGGTAGCCAACCGTGCCGTTGCTGCGGGCAATCATGGCCCAGATCAAGCTGGTGGTGCTGTTAGTGCTCATCGTCGGCTCTTTTCGCAGCGGTGTGGTTGCACCCCCATGCCAGACCAGCCAACGGTGTCATGCTGAACCGCGCCAAAATATTGCTAAATCACGCCAGCGCAAAGTAGCCATGCTTGACGTTGCCTATGGCCACATCCGACGCTCCCCGGTGACCTCCCCAGGGTCGGCCGGGTGAGGAGACCCCGTAGAGCCAATCTCCAGCTGGTTTTTCCACCTATGACACGTGGCAAGCGGAACGGTCTGGGAGAGGATGAGCTTTACCCCGATTTATCTGGATCTTCGACCTCTGTATTCGTCTTTTCCTTAGTCACATTGACTTGCACGGTCATGCCGAGGGCATCCGAGGCGAGGCCGGAGTAGCTTCCCGTGAGTGGAATCGCCTGGCGAGGGTCCCGGGCAACGGCGACCCGGACAAGATCCCGATTGCCGACGATGCCGTTGGTTGGATCGAACTCCACCCATCCGGCTCCGGGGAGATAGACTTGGCACCAAGCATGGGTAGAGCCGCCCCCGAGCGTGGTCGAGGTGTCGCGGCTGGGAACGTAAATGTATCCCGTGACAAAACGAGCCGCGAAGCCAAGGGAACGCACCGCCTCCATCATGAACAATGCAAAATCGCGGCAGGTGCCGCGACGTAGGCGTAGCGTGATAAGCGGCGGCTGGGTTCCGGCCTCCAGACGACGCGAATAGGCAAAGCTTTCGTGGATTGCATAGCATAGCGTCATCAACAGCTTCCCGGTGTCAGTCCGCCGGCCAACGTTGACGAATTGCTGGGCCCATCGCCCGACTTCGTCATCGTCGTCGAGGTAGTGACGATCGGTCGTACCAGCCAGATCCGCTGTTTCGTCCGAACTATAGGCGAAGGGATACGTCAGCGCCTCCTCATCCATCTGGAAATCGGGCGTTGCCTGCGGCGTGTGGTCGAGCTGAATCCGGGTTTCGAAGCACAACTCCGAAGCGGGACGAGAAATCCGAACGAGCGCGACGCAATTGCCAAAGACATCGTGAATCCAGCGGATAGTGCTGGGCTCCGGATCAATCACCAGGGTCGCCCTGAGTAGCCTCTGGTCATAACTGTCCCGGGGGCGAAACATCAGTCGGTGCTCACCGAACCCCACCGGTTTTGCATAGTGATAGTTTGTGATGTGCCTGACGGAGAATATGGTCATATCGATCGCTTTCGGCCCGGCAAATTGGACTTGCTTGGCCTCTGTGAACACCCGAGCCAATCCGGCGGGAAAGATAGACCAGCTGCACGCTAGGCGAGAGCGTTTTGGAGAATGTGCCGACCTAAATCACGGCCTGCGGATCGAGAGTTTGCAAGCGCCGCATCGCTTAGGTCGCTACCACCTCTTCGGTGATGACCTCGAAGCGTTGGAGAATGTGCGGGC
>NZ_JBFTRC010000173.1:0-12138 GCF_056399325.1 Allobosea sp. 01N443 | reverse complement strand
GTGATGCCCATCGCCATATAGGCCTCGGTCAGGCGCATCAGCGCCTCCTCGACATGGCGCGTGGTCTGGTACTTGGTGATGACGTCGCGGAAGCGGTTCACGGCACCGGTATAGTTGCGCTTCTCGAGATAGTAGCGCCCGACATTCATCTCCTTGCCCGCGAGCTGATCGCGCGCAACCAGCATCTTCTCGCGRGTGTCGATCACATATTCGGACTTCGGATAGCGATCGAGCAGCTCCTGCATCGCGGCAAGCGCGCGCTCGGTGCGCTCCTGGTCACGCGTCGCGTCCGGGATCTGGTTATAATAGGACATCGCCATGATGTACTGCGCATAGGCAGCATCAGGGCTGGCGGGGTTCTGCGCCAGAAAGCGCTTGGACGCCGTGATCGCGTCCTCGTACTTGGCCGCCTGGAAATTCGTATAGGCAACCATGATCAAGCCCTTTTTCGCGTAGGGCGAGAACGGCGCCTGCTTGTCGATCTCTTCGAACTTCTTGACCGCGCCTTCGCTGTCGCCATTCTGAGAGCGAGCCAGCCCCTCGTTATAGAGCTTGTCGGCCGGCACATCCGCGATGATTTCCGGCTTGTAGACCTCAGGCTTGTCGAACGGATTGAGCGACGACATCGTGTCGCAGCCGCCGAGCAGCAAGGCGGCGCCGAGCGTCAGGGCAACGCCCATCCGCATCGGTCGGGCGCTTTGGGAAGTCGGGTTATTCAGCCGCATGACGCTCACGTCGTCCGTCCTCTTTCGCTCGTCACCGCAAGATGGCGAAGGATGCCTTTACCTCAGACGCAGCGCTCACGCTACCGGGGAAAGGCAGGTTACGAACATGCGGGGCCCATGCTGCATTCGATAAAAAGCAGGCGAATGCAAGGCGCGCGCGAAACTGTTCGACTGCTCAGTGCAGATCGGGCGCGAAGGCCGCGGGGGCCGCAACGGCCATCTGCACGGCACGGTGCGCATAGACCGGCTCGGCCTCGACGATCGCGTAATTCGCGCGATCCGCGAACAAGGCTTCCAGAACGGTCACATTCATGCGGTGACCGCCGCAATAGGAGCGAAACTCGCCGAGAATCGGATAGCCGGCCAGCGCAAGATCGCCCACTGCGTCCAGCACCTTGTGGCGCACGAACTCGTCGGCGTAGCGCAGGCCTTCGGGGTTGACCACCTTGTCGTCGCCGATCGCGACAGTGTTGTCGAGCGAGGCGCCAAGCGCGAAACCCGCCTTCCAGAGCTGTTCGACTTCGCGCATGAAACCGAAGGTGCGGGCACGCGAAATCTCGCGGGCATAGGCGACCGGCTCGAGGTCGAAGATCTTGCGCTGACGGCCGATCGCCGGGGTGTCGAAATCGATCTCGACATCAAGGCGGAAGCCGCTGTCGAACGGCGCGAGCTCGGCAAAGCCGCGCCCCTTCTCGACGCGGACCGGCTGCAGGACCTTGAGATAACGGCGGTTCGCACCGAGCGTGACGATGCCGACATCTTCGATCGCCGTGACGAATTCCGCCGCGCTGCCGTCCATGATCGGCATTTCGGGGCCGTCGATCTCGATCAGGACATTGTCGAGCCCAAGGCCGGCGCAGGCCGACATCAGGTGCTCGATGGTCGCGACGGAGGCGGCACCGCGATCGCCGATCACGGTGCAGAGCTCAGCGGCGCTCACCTTGTTGTAGCGGGCATGGATCAGGTGCGAGGGGCCGCCCTCGGACTCCTTGCGGAGGAAGACGATGCCGGAGTTCGCGTTGGACGGCTTGAGGCAGATTCCGGCGGGGGCTCCGGAATGAACACCGATTCCCTTCAAGGACACGGGAGCGCGGAGTGTGGTCTGCCGATCAAAATTCATTCCGGTATCCAATCTCGAACGCTAACGATCTCGGCTGCACAACGCTACGGGCTGCCTGACGGTCGTCTGCGGTCCTTCAGTTGGGCGGCGCCTGGCGGTTGCCGATGCCGTCATCCCCCTTTGGGGCAAGCGCAACATACGCCTTAGGTGGATGCCGACAAAATCACGCTTTCTTTCGCTCTGTAACAAGCGAACTCAATCAGAGAAAAATAACCATCCCATTGAAGTATATGGTTTTTCAAACGTAAACAGAGCCCGGAGCGAGGGTTCGCTCCGGGCTCTGTTACAACTGTCGCAGGCGCTGTAGCGCTCAGTTCGCCTGGCGGCGCAGGAACGCGGGAATCTCCAGCTGATCCTCTTCGCTGCTGCGATTCGGCGCAGCACGGCCCAGCTGGTCGAGCTGGCCTTGCGCCGGGCGCGAGGCCGGCACAGCCGGCCGGCGCATGTATTCGGCATGGGCAGCGCTCGGCGCCGGAGCGGCAGGCTGCATCGGCGGCGGCGCGTGGCGCACCGGCGCCTGCGGCTGGGCCTCGTCCTCATCCTTGCGACCGAAACCAACCGAGGCGAGACGCTGCATCAGCGACATGCGCTTCTGGTCGGCCTGGGCCGGAGGCTGCGGAACGGACTGCGCACCGCGGCTCGCCGCGATCTGGTTCTGCGCCGGCATCGGCAGGTCCTCGATCCGCGGCATCCGCGTCGGGCGGACGACCGCACGCTCCGGGGCCGGGGCGATGAAGCTGTCCTCGTGACGCATCATCGGCTCTTCATGCATCATCGGCTGGCTCACCGGAGCGGCCGCGATCACCGGACGCGGCTGCACCGGTTCGATGCGGATGTCTTCCGCAACGCTCGGCTGCACCGGAGCCGACTGGCGCACGGTCTCGACATTCACAGGCGCACGCATCTCCAGCATAGGCTCGGCATGAACCGGAGCCGCGGCACGCGGTGCGGCTGCGGTGTTGCGCAGACGCGCTTCGGCCTTCAGACGCTCGGCAACCTGGGCGATACGGGCTTCGGTATCATCCATTTCAGCCTGGGTGCTGATCGGCTTGTCGATACCGGTGGCCACGACGGAGACGCGCACGACGCCCTCGAGCGATTCGTCGAATGTCGCACCGACGATGATATTGGCCTCGGAATCAACCTCTTCGCGGATGCGGGTGGCAGCTTCGTCGACCTCATAGAGCTTCATGTCGCGCCCGCCGGTGATCGAGATCAGCAGGCCACGCGCGCCCTTCATCGAGACATCGTCGAGCAGCGGATTGTTGATCGCAGCCTGGGCCGCGGTCAGCGCACGCTTCTCGCCCTGCGCCTCGCCGGTGCCCATCATCGCCTTGCCCATGCCGCGCATCACGGCGCGAACGTCGGCGAAGTCGAGATTGATCAGGCCGGGGCGGACCATCAGGTCGGTGATGCAGGCGACGCCGGAATAGAGCACCTGGTCGGCCATGCCGAAGGCATCGGCGAAGCCGGTGGTCTCGTTGGCGACGCGGAACAGGTTCTGGTTCGGGATGACGATCAGCGTATCGACCGCCTCGTTCAGCTCCGAGATGCCAGCCTCCGCCATGCGCATGCGGCGATGGCCCTCGAACTGGAACGGCTTCGTGACGACGCCGACAGTCAGTATACCCATGTCGCGGGCGACGCGGGCGATCGCAGGGGCCGCACCGGTGCCGGTGCCGCCGCCCATGCCGGCGGTGATGAAGACCATGTGCGCGCCGGCAAGGTGATCACGGATCTCGTCGATCACCTCTTCCGCCGCCGCACGCCCGACTTCCGGCTGCGAGCCGGCGCCGAGGCCTTCGGTGACCTGCAGGCCCATCTGCACGATGCGCGAAGCACGCGAGAGCGCCAGAGCCTGCGCATCGGTATTGGCAACGACGAAATCGACCCCATCGAGGCCGGCTTCGATCATGTTGTTGACCGCGTTGCCGCCGGCTCCGCCGACACCGAACACGGTGATCCGGGGCTTTAGCTCCCGGATGTCAGGGGCTTGCAGATTCATCGCCATGGTTGCCTCTTTCGATTTCTTGTCCGGCGCCTGGCGGGAGCCGTCCCGATTGCTACGATTTTACTCTTGGGTCGGAACGGCGCCGCGCCGCCCGGCCCGATACCCTTAGAAACTGTCTTTCAGCCAACGCCCGACACGCGAGAAATACCCGTCCGTCCCCGTCGCGAAGTAAGCGCCGCTCGCGCGAGGCTCGAAATGTTCGACATGAGCGACCTGCGGGTAGACCAGCAGGCCGACCGCGGTCGCAAAAGCTGGTCCCTTGCCAGCCTCCGGCAAGCCCTTGATCCCGAGCGGCCGGCCGGTGCGGACCTGGCCGCCGAGCAGCCGGCGCGCCGTCTCCGGCAAACCGGTCAACTGGCAGGCACCGCCCGTCAGCACGACGCGGCGGCCGGCCTGGGCCGAAAAGCCGGCAGCGTTGAGCCGGTCACGCACGAGCTCGAGGATTTCCTCGACCCGCGGCTTGATGATGCGGATCAGATGCGATTTCGCCAGATGGTTCGGGGTGTCGCGCTCGTCATCGTCGACCTGCGGCACCGAGATCATGTCGCGTTCGTCCGAAGCGCTGGAGATCGCCGATCCGTGCAGCGTCTTCAGCCGCTCGGCGGCCGAGACACGGGTCGACAACCCACGCGCCACGTCCATGGTGATGTGATTGCCACCGACCGCAATGGCGTCGGCATGGACCAGATGGCCGCCCGAGAAAACACCGAGGCTGGTGGTGCCGCCGCCCAGGTCGACGACGACGACGCCCATTTCGGCCTCGTCGTCGACGAGAACCGAGAGACCGGAAGCATAGGGAGACGCGACGACCGCCTCGACCTCGAGATGGCAACGCTCGACCGCCAGCATGACGTTGCGGGCAGCAGCCGCCTCGCTGGCGACGACATGCATGTCGACGGAGAGCTTGCCGCCGACGAGGCCGCGCGGATCAAGCACGCCCGGCACGCCGTCGAGCGCATATCCGGTCGGCAATGCGTGCATCACCGCCTTGCCGGGCTTGATCGCATGCGTCGCGGCGACCGCGAGAACCCGCTTCACATCGGAATCGCTGACCGAGCCGCTACGCAGGTCGACACTGGCGGCATAATGCTGCGAGCCGATGCGCCCACCGGTCAGGTTGACGATGACGGACTGGACCTCGACCTTGGCCATGCGCTCGGCCGCATCGACAGCGGCCCGGATCGCGCGTTCGGCGTTTTCGAGATCGATGATGGCGCCGCCCTTCACGCCGAGCGAACGCTGATGGCCGATGCCGATGATGCGCGCGACATGGGTGCGCCCGCGCAACCGCTCGTTCGCCTCGGCCGGGTTCAGCTCGGCGATCAGGCAGACCACCTTGCTCGTTCCGACGTCCAGAATCGACAAGGTCGCGCTCTTGCGCGACGAAAGCGGACGCATCCGTGGTGTCAGGCCCTGAGAGGTGAAGTTCACGCCTCGCCTCCCTTCTTCTTGGTCTTGCTCTTGAGCTGCTCGGCGCGGGTCGCCGCCCCCTCTTCCGTCAACCGCATCACCACCCGATCGGGCTGGCGCAGGTCGATGGCGAGCAGGTCCTTGTCCAGCAGCCTGAAATCCGTTTCGAGGCCGGCGAGACGTTTGATGGCCTCCCCCGGCGCGATCTCCGGCAGGCGGATATCCATGCCGTTGTCGAGCTTGAGGTTCCAGCGCCGGCCGGCAATCAGGCTGGCCGCACGGATGCGCGGCGCCAATGGTCCAGCGTCGGCGAGCAGTGCGACGTATTCACGGGCGCGGGTATTGGCGTCTGGGCCGACGACGAGCGGCAGATGGGCGAAGCGGCCATCATCCATCTTGTCGATGACCGTGCCATCGGCTGCGATCAGGAAAAGGTCGCCCTTCACCTGCCAGAGGGCGAAGGGTTCACGCTCCGTCAGCGTGATCGCGATCTCGCTGGGATAGAGCTTGCGAACCGTCGCCTGGCGAATCAGCGGCGTCGCCTCGAGGCGACGGCGCGCCTCGTCGGCATCGAAGAAGGCGACCGAGGTCTTCGAATCGATTCCTGCAGCGATCAGGACCTCGATCTCGGACAGCTCCGAGATTCCAGAGATCGTCACCCTGTCGACGCCGAGCCCGACCAGGCGCGCCAGCATATGGCGCGGCTCGCCGTAGTTCTCCTGCATCGTTTCGACATGTCCGCCCTGCACGAAGCCTGTCCCGATACTCAATCCAAGAAACCCAAGAGCCAGCCAGGTCCCGATCCGCTGCGGCAGGCGCTGCCACAGCGGGAGGGCCACCGCACTGCGCCGCGACGACCGGAACCAGCGACGCGAACGCTCGCCGACCAGAAGTTGCGGCCCTGCGGCCGGCATCGATGAACGTCGGGCAGGCACCGCCGCCGCTTTCATCGATCGAGGGAGGCGTCCTCCACCATCCATTTGACGAGCTCACCGAAGTTCAGGCCCGCGTGGGCAGCCAACTCGGGCACCAGGCTGGTTTCGGTCATCCCGGGCTGCGTATTGACCTCCAGCCAGACGAGAGTGTCGGTCTCGTCGTCGTAGCGGAAGTCAGAACGGCTGACGCCCCGGCACCCGATTGCTTGATGCGCCGTTAACGCACACTCTTCGATCTGCTGGTAAATTTTTGGTAAAATTTGAGCCGGGCAGATGTGGATCGAACCACCTTTCGTGTATTTCGCATCGTAGTCGTAGAACTCGCCCGTCGCGGCCCGGATCTCGGTCACACCAAGGGATTTGTCGCCCATGATCGCGCAGGTCAGCTCCCGCCCGGCGACGAAGCTCTCGGCCAGCAACATGTCCCCGCACGGCCAGTCCTCCCGCGCCACTTCCTGCGGAGGATGTTCGCGCCCCTTTTTCACGATGATGACCCCGACCGAGGACCCCTCATTGACGGGTTTCAGCACATAGGGCGGCGGCAGAGGGTGCGTCTTGGCGGCCTCGAAGCGCGACAGGGTAACGCCGCGCGCGACCGGAACCCCGGCAGCCGCAACGACCGTCTTCGCCCTGTCCTTGCGCAGTGCGAGCGCCGAGGCGAGCACCCCGGAATGGGTGTAGGGAATGCGCAGAATCTCGAGCAGGCCCTGGATGGTGCCGTCCTCGCCAAAGCGGCCATGAAGCGCGTTGAAGGCGACGTCCGGGCGCAGCCGATCCAGCACATCGGCAATATCGCGCTGCACATCGATTCGCGTCACGCGGTAGCCGACGCTCTCCAAGGCCCTCGCGCAGCCGTCGCCGGTATTGAGGCTGACCTCCCGCTCGACGGACCATCCGCCCATCAAGACTGCGACGTGTTTGGTCATTGAATCGCTACTCCGCTTCCCCGAGACCCTCGGGGGAGCATGGTTAACGACGCGTTAACGCAGCGGCGGCGAGGCGATCGAAACATCGCCTCCCACGACACATCCTGCGGCGAGGCGCAGTCCGGGCGAAGGCGCGGACTGCGTTACACACTCCCCCGATCGCACTCGGGCAGGCCGACACATGGCTGACCGGTCAGTGGTTTCGCGGGGCCGCCCCATGGCGACGTCTTGATCGCGCGACCACGCCGGGTGCTGGCGACCATTCGTTTCCCAGCGGCCTATACCGCGACGCCGAGCCGCTTGATCTCCCAGTGCAGCTCGAAGCCCGAGGTCTGCTTGACCCGGCGGCGAACCTCCTCGCCCAGACCTTCGATATCGGCGGCCGTCGCGCCGCCGGCATTGATCAGGAAGTTGCAATGCATCTCGGAGACCTGGGCACCGCCGACCCGCAATCCGCGGCAGCCGGCAGCGTCGATCAGTTGCCAGGCCTTGCCGCCGGGCGGGTTCTTGAAGGTCGAGCCACCGGTGCGCTCCTTGATCGGTTGAGCGGCCTCGCGAGCCGCCGTTACCCGGTCCATCTCCGCAAAGATCGCAGCCTGATCGCCTGGCCGCCCCTGGAACAGGGCCGACGTGAAGACTATGTCCATCGTCGCTGCCGCGCTATTGCGGTAGGTGAAGCCCATCTCCGCATGGGAGAGCGTGACGATCTCGCCCTTGCGGGTCACGCCACGCGCCGAGACGAGCACATCGGTGGTCTCGCCGCCGTGAGCACCGGCATTCATTCGCAGCGCGCCGCCGATGCAACCGGGGATGCCGCGATAGAAGGCGAGGCCGTCGAGCGAGGCATCGGCGGCTGCCCGCGCCACCTTGACGTCCGGCACCGCCGTGCCACTGCGCAACCGGTTGCCGTCTTCGAGCGAGATCTCGCCGAACGCCTTGCCGCCGAGTCGAATGACGACGCCGGGAATGCCACCATCGCGCACGATCAGGTTCGAGCCGAGCCCGACGACCGTGACAGGAATCTCGGCCGGAAGCCTGGACAACAAATAGGCCAGGTCCTGCTCGTCAGCCGGCGTGAACAGCACCTGCGCCGGGCCACCGACGCGGAACCAGGTCAGCCCTGCCATCTCCTGGTTGGCCAGGAGCCTACCGCGCAATTCGGGCGCGGCCGCGCGAAGGTCGGGGGTGATGTCGGGGAAGCTCACTGCTTGCCACCCAGCCCGGCGAGTTCGCCCGGCAACGCATAGGCCCATTGCGTGATGTTGCCGGCGCCCAGCAGCACGACATAGTCGCCCGGCCCCGCGAACTCCGCCACCATGCCCGCGAGTTTCTCGGGAGCCTCCAGGGCCAGCGCATGGCGGTGGCCGCGCGCCTTGATACCTGAGACGAGGCTATCCCGGTCGGCACCGGGAATCGGAGCCTCGCCGGCGGCATAGGTGTCGGCGACGATCACCGTATCGGCATCGTTGAAGCAGGCCGCAAAATCGTCGAACAGGCTGGAAAGCCGCGTATAGCGATGCGGCTGCACCACGGCGATGACCTTGCTCCTAGTCGAGGCGCGCGCCGCCTTGAGCACGGCGGCGATCTCSACSGGRTGGTGGCCGTAATCGTCGAAGATCAGTGCGCCGTTCCACTCGCCGGTCTTGGTGAAGCGGCGCTTGACGCCGCCGAAACCGGCAAGGGCCTCGCGGATCTTCTCGACCGGAATGCCGAGGTCATAGGCGACCGCGATCGCGGCGGTGGCATTGAGCGCATTGTGGTGACCGGGCATCGGCATCACGAGATCGCGCACGACCTCGTCGCGCCCACGCTTGCGGTCGCGGATCAGCAGCGTGAACCGGGCCTGTCCGCCGGAGAGATCGATGTCGATCAACCGGAAATCCGCCTGCGGGTTCTCGCCATAGGTCACGACGCGCCGGTCTTCGATCTGCCCGACGAGGCCCTGCACCGTGGGATGATCGATGCACATCACCGCGAAGCCGTAGAAGGGCAGGTTCTCGACGAAGGAGCGGAAGGCCTCCTTGATCGCATCGAAGGTCTTGAAGTGGTCGAGATGCTCGGGATCGATATTGGTGACGATCGCCACGTCGGCAGGGAGCTTCAGGAAGGTGCCGTCCGACTCGTCGGCCTCGACCACCATCCAGTCGCTCTCGCCCATGCGCGCATTGGTGCCATAGGCGTTGATGATGCCGCCATTGATCACCGTCGGGTCGAGCCCACCCTTCTCGAGCAGGGTCGCAACCAGCGAGGTCGTGGTCGTCTTGCCATGCGTGCCGGCTACGGCGACGCAGGATTTCAACCGCATCAGTTCGGCCAGCATTTCGGCGCGGCGCACCACGGGCAGGCGCTGCTCGCGCGCGGCCGTGAGTTCGGGATTGTCGCGTTTGATCGCCGTGGAGACGACGACGACCTCCGCCCCCTCGATGTTCTCGGCGGCATGGCCAACGAAGGTCTTGATGCCCTTGTCCGCGAGCCGACGGACATTGGCATTGTCGGACGCGTCCGAACCCTGGACCTTGTAGCCGAGATTATGCAGCACCTCGGCGATACCGGACATGCCGATGCCGCCGATGCCGACGAAATGAATGGAGCCGAGCTTGGGCGGCAGCTTCATGGGTCAGGTGTCTCCTGCGGATTACGACATGTCGCGAAAAGGTGGGAACCAGCTTTCCGTCAAGACATGCCTCAGAACGTGATCCCTGCGACCTGCAGAACCAGGCGGGCAAGCCGGTCGGCCGCATCGGGAATTCCCGCGCTCTTGGCGCTGTCGGCCATGGCAGTCAAGCGCGACGGGTCTGCGATCAGGGCCGAGAGCTCGCCCGCCAGCCGGCGCGGCGTGAATTCCGGCTGCAGGATGCGGATGGTGCCGCCCGCCCGCTCGAGCACCGCGGCATTGGCGGCCTGGTCCTGATCGAGCGAGCCCGGCAAGGGCACCAGCAGCGACGGCCGCCCGATCACGGTGAGCTCGGCGACGGTCGAGGCGCCCGCCCGGCCGATCACGAGATGCGCTGCACCCATGCGCGTCGGCAGGTCCTTGAAGAAGGGCGCGATCTCGGCTGCGACGCCGAGTTCGGAATAGATCCGCCTGACGCGCTCGCCATCCTCCGCGCGGGCCTGCTGCACGATGTGGAGACGGCCTCGTTCCGCAGGCGTCAGCAGTTGAATCGCCGGCGGCACGATATCGGCCATGATCCGGGCACCCTGGCTGCCCCCGAAAACGAGCAGCCTCAGCGGCCCTGTCGACGGATCGGCATAGGGAGAGACGGCGGCAATGACCGCGGGGCGAACGGGATTGCCGACCTGCCTGCATTTTGCGGCGCGAGCGGCATCGAGGCCACCGACCTCGGCAAAGCCCGTCGCAATGATGTCGACCCGACCAGACAGGAAGCGATTGGCGCGGCCGATGACGGCGTTCTGCTCATGCACCATCGTTTTAACGCCGGCGAATGAGGCGGCGAGCACCGGCGGAACGGTCGGATAACCGCCGAAGCCGACAACGACCGCAGGCTGCAGCGTCTTGATGACGCGACGCGCGACGAGGACGCCCTTCATCAGCTCGAGCGCCGCGCCCGCCATCTTGAGCGGCGAGCGACCGGACGGCGTCGCCGCCGGGACCGGGTGAACGGACTCGGCCGGGAAGCCGCCGGCATACTCGACCGCGCGCGCGTCGGTGACGAGCGCGACGCGCACGTCATGGCGGTGCAGCGCGTGGCTCAGCGCCTCGGCGGGAAAGAGGTGGCCGCCGGTGCCACCTGCGGCGAGAACGACGAGCGGACGCTGTGCCATGTCCGTCAACGCCCGAATTCACCAAAGCCCTCGGCACGCGGGCGTTTGCGGGTCAGGGCCAGCAGGAAGCCTGTACCCAACGCCAGCGAGAGCAGCGAGGAGCCACCATAGGAAATGAACGGCAAGGTCATGCCCTTGGCCGGCATCATGTGCAGGTTGACCATCATGTTGATCGCAGCCTGGATGCCGAACAGCAGCGCCAGCCCCGTCACCGCGAGACGGATGAAGGGATCCTCTGCCTTCTGGGCCACGAAGAGTGCGCGCAGCACGATCAAGGCGAAGAGTGCCACCAGCAGGATACAGACGACGATGCCGAACTCCTCCGCCGTCACGGCGAAGATGAAATCGGTATGCGCGTCGGGCAGGATGCGCTTCACGGTGCCCTCGCCCGGCCCTTTGCCGAGCCAGCCGCCCTGAGCAAAGCTCTCGAGCGCGGTATCGACCTGGAAGGTGTCGCCAGAGCCCTTGTCCATGAAGCGCTCGATGCGGGCGCGCACATGTGGAACGAGCTGATAGGCGATGAGCAGGCCGAACATGCCGGCGCCACCGAGACCCGCCACCCAGAACCAGTGCAGGCCGGCAACGAAGAACAGCCCGCCCCAGACGAGGCTGACCAGCACCGTCTGGCCGAAATCCGGCTGCAGGACCAGAGGCGTGATCGTCAGCGGCAACAGCGCGAACGCCATCAGCGTACCCGGCAGGTCCGGCCGGCGCATGCCCTCCGAAAAGGCCCAGGCAGCGAGCACGACGAATGCAGGCTTCAGGAATTCAGACGGCTGGACGGAGCCGAGCGGGCCGAGCGTCAGCCAGCGACGCGCGCCCTTCACCTCGACGCCGAAATACAGCGTCGCCACCACCATCGCGAGCGCGACCACATAAATCAAAAGCGCCGCGCGCCGGACCTGCCGGGGCGTCAGGAACGAGGCCGCGAGGAAGATGGCAAAGGCAGCCAGCAGGTAGAACACCTGTCGGTTGACGAAGTGGAAGGTCGAAAGACCGAGCCGCTCGGCCACCGGCGGCCCGCCCGCCATCAGCAGCACGACACCGGAGACCATCAGCGTCACCAGGGTCGACAGGATGATGCGGTCGATCGACCACCACCAGCGACCGCTGAGACTGGGTTCCGCGCGTGAGACCATGCTCTGGCTCCATCAACCAGACGGGCGAAATTCAGCCGCCCGTTTCAGCGAATCACATTGGCAACGATTGGTTAACCGATTGATTC
>NZ_JBFTRC010000172.1:0-12181 GCF_056399325.1 Allobosea sp. 01N443 | reverse complement strand
GCGCAGCAGATCGCTGTCGCGGAAGCGACCGTGCCGGTTCTTCGAGAAGGTGGAATGGTCGGGCACATCCCCCTCCAGGCCAAGCCGGCAGAGATGGAGTAGGCGGGCGGTCGCGCCAGGACGAGAGTGCGTCGCGCGGTTTGACCCACAACGCCCTGCCATGGAGACGGTGATGGACTATTTCGCTGGCCTGGATGTGTCCCTGGATACCGTGAACGTCTGCATCGTCAACGACGCGGGCGATGTCCTGCTCGAACGGAAGATCGACGCCGAGCCAGCGGTCATCGCTGATCTGCTGGCGGGGTTCGGTCATCCCTTCAAACGGGTCGGCCTGGAAGCGGGCCCGACATCATCATGGCTTCACAGCGCGCTGCGCGAGGCCGGGTATCCCGCGATCTGCCTCGAATGCCGCCATGTGAAGGCCGGCCTGAGTGCGATGAGGAACAAGACCGACCGCAACGACGCGCGCGGGATCGCCCATCTTCTCCGCCTTGGATGGTTCAGGCAGGTCCACATCAAAAGCGACGAGGCACAGCAAGTGCGCATGGCGCTCGTCAGTCGTCAGCAGCTTTTGAGTAAATCGCACGATATCGAGAACGCAATCCGCGGCTCGCTGAAGGTGTTCGGGCTTCGCATCGGGATCGTCACGCGGAGAGCCTTCGAGGAGCGCGTCCTGGAGCTCGTCGCCGATCATCCAATCCTGCTCTCGATCACCGAGCCAATGCTGCGCGTCCRTCAAACGATGATCGAGGCTTTCGAGGAACTGGACCGCATGTGCCGGCAGTTTGCACGACGCGATCCGGTCTGCCGCCGGCTGATGACGATACCCGGTGTCGGGGTGGTCGTGGCGCTGACCTATCGCACCGGTGTCGACGCTCCCGAGCGGTTCTCGCGATCAAGAGACGTCGGCGCACATTTTGGCCTGACGCCGAGACGTTATAGCTCCGGACAAACCGACTTCGACGGTCGCATCAGCCGCTGCGGCGACGAGATGGTCCGCACCGCGTTGTACCAGGCAGCCCACGTCCTCTTCCATCACGGTCCCTGGTCGGCCCTGAGGTCGTGGGCGACGCGGCTGGCGAAGCGAGGCAGCGTGAAGGTCGCGAAGATTGCTCTCGCACGCCGGCTTGCCGTCGTCATGCACCGCATGTGGACCGACGGCACCGAGTTCCGTTGGTCAGCGACGCCCGGTTCGGCCGCCGCGTAGTGGGGAGGTCCACGTAGCGATCGACCTTCATAGTTCCGTCGCCGCGGCGGAGAAGAGCGCCTGGGAGGGTGCGAGGGTCGGACGAGCACGCATCGCTGGTTGCGATGGCACGGCATTCGCCGGTCCGATCGCGAGGCAGAGCTAGGCCGTTCGATCCTTCTCAACCCATCCTGTCCGCCGACGCAGTCAGCGTCGAGCATGCAAAGAAGCCTGAACTCGTCCGGGCGCTCCTGATCCACCGCGACACAAAAACGGAGTTGACACATGCCCGCCTAAAGAAACCAGCGATAGGCGAGGTTCAGATGGACTTCGTCGCAAAGCCTGCGCTCGGAGCGGATGCCGAAGCAGTAGCCGACGATCAGCATCCGGATCATCAGCTCGGGATCGATCGAAGGCCGGCCGGTGTCGCTGTAGAAGGGACGTAGATGCGCACGGATGCCGGACAGATCGACGAAGCGGTCGATCGAGCGCAGCAGGTGGTTGGCCGGGACATGCCGCTCAAGGCTGAACTCGTAGAACAGTGCCTCCTGCGCAACCGTCCGTTCGCCCATCATCGCGCCGCCCTCCGCCCAAGGACGACTGAATCAGAACCTCAGGCTCGCAGCAACACCGACTTCTTCAACAAAATCGGTCGAGACTGGCCTTTCGGTCTCGGTCGCAGAGCTGACGTTCGATAGGGCCCTTCAACTCGGTTGCTTCCCTCGTATCCTCGCAATGATCAATCCGGCGCCTTCGGCAGCACGCCCATGACCGCCCGCCCGCGCTCAGTTAGCGCGTAGGTGTTAC
Organism: Allobosea sp. 01N443; assembly: GCF_056399325.1. NCBI lineage: Bacteria > Pseudomonadati > Pseudomonadota > Alphaproteobacteria > Hyphomicrobiales > Alloboseaceae > Allobosea > Allobosea sp. 01N443. Next base: position 10,188 of record NZ_JBFTRC010000172.1, on the reverse strand, counting down.
AGCCCGCCCACGCTGGCGCGGGCGTCCAYTCGATCAGACCCTTGCGGATCAGTTCCTCGCGCGACTTGCTCGGCCGCAAATCGACGCGGCCCCTGTCTGGCCGAAACAGGTGCAAGATCCAGATTTCATCCCGCGTCAGCATCTGGTTCCGGCTTTCGTTCCTCTCGCTGAGCGGTCTACCTGCGAACGTGATCGTTCGCCATCTTCTGTTTGATGCTAAGCCACTGTAAAGACTGAAGCGCATCGCAAGCACAGGGGTGTGTTTCGTCAACAGAATGGCGGAAACCAACAACGCGGCGGGATGAACGGGGTACCTAGCCGCGTCTTAAACTGAAGAAGCCACTACCCATGAACACTACGGCCTGCTAGCCCGCTCCGCGGCTCGACCACTCGAAAGAACGAAGGCTCGACGGCTTGCTATCAGCCGACGCTCGCGGCCCGGTTATGCCGGGAAGCAGCGTCTTATCTGCGGAGGGGACATGAGGACGACCGCCATCATCGCCGCGCTGGCGCTCGCTGTACTGGCGAACGCAGCCTCAGCGCAACATCAGCAGCATACCTTCCGTGACAGCTCCGGGCGCGTCACAGGCCGGTCAGTGACCGACAGCCGAGGCTCGACCACGTTCTACGATTCCATGGGCCGGACGACCGGGCGCGCGAGCACGGACAGCCAAGGGGTGACGACGTTTCGCGATTCCAGCGGCAGAACGACTGGGACCGCGACAGGCCCGCGACGCTAAAGGCCTAACAATTCGCGAGATCGGCCTCGCGGAGCAGAGGTGCGCGTTCCGGAACGCCGTCTACGATTGACGCCGTGGGATCGCACCGCCGAAGGAAAGATGGTTCCTCGATCTGGGGCTGTCGCTGGTCCGATCACGCCGCAGCATCAGATGCACCGCAGTCGCGATGAGCACCATCTCGACAACGGAAAGGTAGGAGGAGGCATGAAAGAAAGGGGCGACCGCCACAAGGACGGAAGTATCAAAGCCAAGGGCCACATGATGAGCGGTGAGCTTGAAGGGTACTGGGAGTGGTTCAGGCTGGATGGCAGTAAACTGCGTTCAGGCCACTTCAAGAGCGGAAAACAGGTTGGCGAATGGACCACCTATGACGCCACTGGCAAGGTCGTGAAGGTCACGAATTTCCCCAATTGAACAGCGCGAGTTGAAGGCCATGCGGGTCCGCTGCACTCAGTGTCAGGCCCGCAAGCGACATAGGCCCGCGATAGGAGGCACTGGTGCAGTCGCCGTTGAAATGCTGCCGGTAGTGCTCGCGCTGGATCTCCCAGCGGAKCGCGGCGGCGTCGTCGCTGAAGCTGGCGGCGAGGGCAGCGGCTTCACGCTCGTGCTGAGCCTTGAAGGCTGCGATGGCGGCGGCGCGCTCCTCGGCACGGCGAAGCTCGCAGGCCTCAGCCTTCGCGGCCGCCCAGGCCTTGCGGAGCCAGTTGGAAAGCTGGGCGCGGCGCTCGGTGATGGTGCGGCACAGGCGCAGGGCGAAGCGGCCTTCGTGATGGGCGCGGCGCATGATGGCAGCCTTGTCGAAGGCGATGCGGCGATCGATGTTGTAGGCGAGCGGCATTTGCTGTATCTCAGTTGCTGACCTATAGTCAGGATACAGTCTATCTGTATCCTGTCAACAAAGGTTGCAATTGTAATACAGCTATGAGGTTGCGCTCATGATCCGTTTGACACCTCGCCTCCTCAAAGCCGCTCGAGCTCTGGTCGGCTGGCAGCAGGACCATCTTGCGGAGGCGTCCGGCGTCTCTAAATCGACCATCGGAGCTTTCGAGGCGAAGGATGAGACCGCGAAGCTAGCCACGATGAACAACAAAGCACTTGCTGAGACTCTGACGACGGCGGGCGTTCAGTTCATTCCGGAAAACGGCGGAGGCGCAGGCGTCAGGCTGGCAAAGCTTGGACGCGGCTATTCCGTCTCGAACGAAGACGCCGTTTCAATTGAGCAGCAGAAGGCCAATGCGGATGATGTTCGATCGGAGGCGGCCGAGGCTGTGGACCGTGTGCTCGCTGACACCAATGCGACAAAGGATGAGAAGGCCGAACGTCGGGAAGCGCTGACAGAGGAGCCGGCAGTCATCGCAGCAGCGCGAGGCAAGGGGCGGGGGCGGAAGCGCTAACCCCACCCTCGGCTCGTCGGGACATGTGGGCTCGCCCCAGCTATCGCAAAACGTCTGCGACAGCTCGTTTTACGAGCGAGATCTGCTGGGAGGATCGACTACCGGACCACCAGTGCAGGGATAGTTGTACTTGCCAGCACCTCAGACGTCTGGCTCCCGAGCACGACTTTCTGTATGCCCCGTCGGCCATGAGAGGACATMACGATGAGGTCGCAGCCCTTGAGCTTGGCCAATCGGACGATTGCCGCGGCCGGAGAAACATCGATCTCGTGTTCCAGATCTACCGTGACGCCGTGTTCGGACGCGCGTTGCTCTATGGAGGTAATGCGTTCCTTGATGAACTCATCAATCTGCTGACGGGCTGCAGGTGCCATCTCCGGACGCAGGGGCGCCGAAACGGTCAGAACGGTGACTTTCGCCCCGAGCGGCTTGGCGAGCGCCAAGCCGTGTTCAAGACCCTTGCGAGCAAGTTCGGAGTCGTCGGTGGCGATCAGAATGTGTTTGTACATTTGCCCTCTCCGGTAGGAAATGCGCCGGCATCCTGGATGAAATTGATCGGAAGAAGCCGTCGGCCTGATGGTCCCGATACTGCCAGTCCTTCCTGTCGCTGTATCTGCTCGATGCCGTGGCTTTTGTGAGGGCCCGGGCGCCCTCGGCCAAGTTGGTCGCGGGTGTTATTTTCGATGGCAATATTGCATAATCCGGCGCGCTTTATGATTTGATTGATTGCAGATTTGCCATCGTGAAATTGACGCTTGGATGCGTCCTGGAACGGGAGCGCCTGAGCCGAGGCCGCAGGGGCGCTCTCCTGATGACCCTCGCCGCCGTCGGCTTCATCGCATGGATCGTCGCTAGAGGTTTGCCGTGATGCCTGCAAATGCAGAACGAAAACAGGGCGGCAGCAAGTTCAAGCCGGGCCAGTCGGGCAACCCGGCCGGCAAGGCAAAGGGCACCCGACACAAGGTGACGCTTGCCATTGAAGCTTTGCTGGAGGGCGAGGCCGAGGCGCTCACACGCAAGGCGATCGAGTTGGGACTGGCCGGCGACATGACTGCTCTGCGGCTCTGCATGGATCGGCTCGCATCTGTGCGTCGCGACCGGCCAGTCACCCTTGACCTCCCCAGGATCGAGACGGCGGCCGATCTACCCAGCGCGACGCAGGCCATCCTGGAGGCAGTCGCAGCGGGGGAACTTACTCCGTGCGAGGCAGCCGAACTAGGCAGGCTGGTGGATGCCCATGCCAGGGCCATCGAGGTCACCGATCTGCACCGCAGGCTCGAGGCACTGGAAGAAGGGCGGGCATGACGAAGCCCAGCAACATGACGCGACTGTCGGAGCGCATTGCGAAACTGGAGACAACGCGCGCCATGAACCGTGTGCAGTATGTGGTCAGCAACCGCCCGCCAGGCGATGAGTATTGGACGGCGATTGGGATTACCGAGGATGCCATGCAGCCGGGTCGATGCCTGACGGAGGAGGAATGGCAGGCCAAGTTCCGCCGCTGAGCCGGGCGCCGCTTCAGGCGCATCACAGGGCGTCAAGGGCGCGGCCAGGGCCACCAAGGGCGCAAAGGCCCTGTGACCTGGTGGTGGCCTCGGAGGCGAATTGCCACCCCTCGGCGCGGGTCTTGCCCAGGATGTCGAGCAGAAGGTTGCCGAACGCGCCGCGCTCCAGGCCAAGGCACCCATGGGCAAGGCCGCCGACATCGACAGAGCGACTCTTCGGCTACTCCCGCCTGCACGATGCCCCCCAGGTGCCGCAGTTCGATCTGCCGCGTTATGAGCCGCCGCGTGGCGTCCCGGCCAGGGTCCAGGATTTGATCGCCAACCTGCAAATCCGCAGATGCACGAGTACATCAGCAAGGCCGCCAGCACGACAATGCAGGCGACATGGTCGTCGCCGCCGCCTACTTCCTGTCCCCAGGGGCTCGCCAGGCGGCTAAGGGCGGCAGGGCCGCGCTCAAGGTAGCAGCGTCCTGCGCCGAGGCCCGCATCGGGGACAACTGCGGGCCAGGCCTCGACCGCCTCGGCACGCCGACCTATCACGCGGGCCGCGGTCTTGCCGCACCTGGGCGACGGTGCCCGGGCCTAAAACACCCCATCCCCGTCGAGGAGATGAGCGCGGGCGTCATCTCGAGGCGACCTCGCGCCGAGACGGATCATCGACCCGTAGGAACTACAGGGCGCCATCCTGACGCCGGCCCTCGGCGACACCCTCATCACCCCGGACGGCGGCAGGGGCGCGAAGATCACGGTCGAGGCCGCGCACACCCTCCAGTAAAGCCGCCCCGGGATCCGTCCGCATCAAATCGGCGGGGATAGGTGCGGACAGGCGGGATCCGCCGAGCTTCGACGCCTGCCCGACCCCGTGGCGACCCCGCCTAAACCCCGGCCGACCGCCCGCCACCTCCCCCTCACCCCGCGTAACCCCTTGATAACCCTCGCTTTCCTTAGCGCGTCCCGGTTGTGCGATCGAGGCGGGGCAAGACGACATTCCTGCACGGCAGGACCGCGCGACTAGTCAAATTATGCAACAATTCCAAGGGGCTGACCCCCCAGGGATCCCGGCTGCCTCCCTTACCCAGATCACCAGCTAAGTCATTGATTTCATTGGGAAATTTTTGAACGACTATGTGCCTTTTCGAGCGCCGCCGCGCCCGGCCCCGGAGAGAAGCCTTGTTTTAGGAATGCCCCCCCTGGCCCCTGAAAGCGAAGGTTGGGCCTGGAGGGCCCCGTCGAGCCTCAGGAGGCCCGTGGCGGCCGTTTGAGTTTGGCCGGCGCGTCTTGTGAGGCTTGGGATTAGGGCTCCGAGGGCCGAAATGCTAGGAAATGGACGCCCATCCTCACCCGCAGTGACCGCCTCAAGTTGTATCGTAAGCTGGCTGGTCGGCTGGAGCGGGCACAGTGCGCGTTGCAGCGGTGTCCGATCGGATCAAGCGGGACGCGCCCTATATCTTATGAAGGGCGCGTGGCTCGACGGCGGGCGACGAGATGCGCAGTGCGCCGATACGTGCTACGCTCGCAAATTCGGGAGAAGGAAAATGAGAATGCTGCGAGGTGCTTTCCGCCGTTGTGGTGTCATCACAGCTATCGCGTTCTCTGCTGCAATGTTTATCTCTGATGCCCACTTCAACGTTGCTGAGGCACAGAAGGCGCGGGCGGAGGATCTTGCTTGCGGCAAAGAACTACAAGAGCGGTGCAGTGGCAAAGGAGTGCCGGTACAAACAGACGCGGCTGGGTGGGTCAAAACAGACCTCCTTAGTTGCCTTTCCCAAGAAAAAGACAAGTTAGCAACAAAATGTGCGGCACGCGCGGCTAATGTTTTGAAGAGCTGCAGCGCGGATGCCAATCAGCGTTGTAAAGGAATCGTGGCGGGTCAGGGCAATATTCTCGCATGCCTTACAACGGCAAGGCGCGTGGTTTCCGCGCGATGCAATGCGGCTCTTGATGCCGCTTACTTGCGCCAATGATCCTATCTCTACGGTAGCGACCTACAACTGTAGTAATGCCCCCCTGACCGTCAATCCATTACCGAGACGATGCCGCTTGCGGCGTGGCGGCGTTCGCAGCCACAGTCCCCGTCGTCCCTTGGGGGGGGCTCACTACCCGGGGGCGAAGTCACCTAATCTGAACCGGCTGATCCATGCGCCGCGCATTCGCGAGCGTCGCGCCGTAAAGTTCAGCCAAGACCCTTGGGTCAGCGCCAACAAGCTCGACGTCGGCGAGCCGTGGGATCCGTCCATGAAAATGGACGGGGGCGAGGTGGGGCACATCATCGGCCCGTGGTTTTGCCACTGCTGGGAAGACCAGCCTTGCGGCGGGGCGGCCTTCGCGGTCACATGCCCGGCATCCCTTGCCTCGGGGAACCCATGCCCAGCCTCATGCCGCACGCCGGCCGCGCTTACGGCACCCGCTGAATGTGGGTCGTGGCCCGGGTCAGCCGTGAGGCGCTGGCGCTCGCCGAACTGAAGCGCAGCGGCTTCGAGGTCTATGCGCCGCGCATCGTCGAGCGCCGTGTCTTGCGCCGCCGGGTCGTCGAGGCGACGCCACTGCTTTTTCCGAGCTACATCTTCGTCGGGATCACGGCGCAATGGCATGGAGCGCGCTGGTCGCCGGGCATCAGGTCGCTGATCATGAAAGGCAGCGGGCCTGCGCGGGTCGCCGATGACGTCATCGGGGAGCTGCGCGGGCGCGAGGTCGACGGCCTGATCGAGCTACCGCCGCGCTTCTTGCCTGGCGATCGGGTGCGGGTCGAGCGCGGGCCCTTCGCAGGATTGGCTGGGCTGTATGCCGGCCAGGCGCCGTCCGAGCGGGTGCTGATCCTGCTGTCGCTGCTGGGCGCGGCCCGGCGGGTTAGCACGGCACAGCAGGGACGCTCCGGCCTGGGCATTGAAGCGCAGCGCGCCGCCATTGCCCGCTTTGCCGAGGTCGAAGGCTTCGAGATTGTCGGCGAGCATGTCGAGGTCGAGACAGGAAAGGGCTCCGATGCTCTCGATCGTCGCCCGCAGCTTGGCGCCGCCCTGGCCGAGGCCCGCCGCCACAAGTGCGCGGTCGTCGTCGCCAAGCTTGATCGCCTGTCTCGTGATGTGGCCTTCGTCGCCGGCCTCATGGCGCAGCGCATTCCATTCATCGTCACCGAGCTGGGCGCGGATGCCGACCCGTTCATGCTCCACATCTATGCCGCGCTCGCCGAGAAAGAGCGCGCCATGATCTCCGCCCGCACGAAGTCGGCGCTGGCTGCCGCGAAGGCGAAGGGTGTGCCGCTCGGCAACCGGACGAACCTGGCCGAGGCCCAGGCCAAGGGCGCGGCCACGGGCAAGGCCAATGCTGATCGCTTTGCCGCTGCGATCCTGCCGATGATCCGCGACGCTCGCGCCTCGGGCGCTTCGCTCCGGGCGATAGCGGACATGCTCAATGCCAGAGGCGTCCAGACGGCTCGTAAGGGCAAATGGGCCGCGACGCAGGTGCGGGACATTCTTCTTCGGGCCTAGGTCTTCGGGGGATTGTCCGGAAGCGGGGGGCGATGGTCCGATGATCTTACCCATAGCCCCTGGCAAGACGTCGTCTGGGTGATGTGGGGCGTTGTTCAGCGCTCCGCCAGCGGCGTGCCGGTCATTGTGTCCCGACGCCGCACCTGGTCGCCGGAAGCGACGTCATGCTGGCATTACTGGACCGGCTCGCGCCGACCTGGATGGCATTGTTATCCAGGTCGGGTGCCACTTCTTTTTTTGTTCCGCCGCAGCCGGCCGRGCGCCATAGGTTCCGGGGGGAGGCGTCGCCGCGAGATCGCGGGCGTCGCTCAAGCGGCCTTGCGTGGGGGCTGGAGCGGCCCGCCAGCGACATCTTCGGTCAACCTGCTGCACTCGGCAATGATGTCATCGCCGAGGTCAGCCAGCGCCTTGCCCTCGTCGTCCAGCGTCTCGGACAGGCTTATCGTGGCGTCGATCTGGCCGGCCTGGAAATCCAGGAAGTCCTGCGCGTCTTTTATATCTGCAGCGGCCCTCAGGCGCGCAAAACCTAGATCCATGCACGTCCGGAGCATATCCATCTGCAGAACACTCAGCTTTTGCAGATTGTCGAGGGCGAGCCTGTTTGCCTTCACGACCGCCGTGAGAAATGTCTCCCACGGCTCCATCAGGTTTTTCGGCAGGTCATGCATGGTCGTGTCTCCTCTCAATGAGACTGTGACTGGTTGCGAAGCCCGCTGCTTTGAAGAAGAGCTTCAAGCGCTGCGGCATGGACGCCTGTAAAGGGCGCCAGGACGACCGCGCCCTGTCGCTCGCCGCTCTCGGACCGGGCAAAGCGGATCGCCTCGCTGCGATTGGGGAAAGTGGCCGCGACAAAGCCACCGATCTCGCGGACGGTCCAGCTGCCGTCACGGCTCCGGCCGACGATGAAGCTGCTGCTCCGCATGCTGCTGCCGCGATGCGGCAAGGTTTTCGCGTGGATCATGGAGGTCTCCAGCTGAGGATCGCATGGGCGCCTAACGTATGGATCCGGTTTGACCTGATCGTGTGGCCCTTGATCAGAGCCTCTTTCAGGTCATGGGAAGGATCGATGGCGCCTGGATCAGGATAAGTTGGGTTGCATGCAGATCTTCCCAGTCCATTTTAAGAAGATCGGCGCAATCGGTAGATTTGAACGGCCATTATTGCCTGGCCGCGACGAGAGCAATCCCGCCGAGGTCTTTTCAATGCGCGAGGCGCAATCTCTTTCTGGCCTTGCAATCGGCCTCTGCCGCCGCGCGAGGGGATTATTCATTGATGCAAGCGAGATACAACACAAAATATTCGTATCGAGGACTTTTAATTTACTTGACCCATATATTGGCCGGTTCCCGGCAATCTGATGCAGCATATGGTGCCGGTTAGGCCAGGTTCCGTTCAATTGCGGATCGGGCGGCCTTGAAGGTGGCTGCTGCGCCCGGCACAGCGCCCTGCTGCTGTTCAAGAACGAGAAGCGCGATTTCGTAGATCTCCCTTACGTCGGCGGACTGCAAAACGCCCTTCTGCACCAGGCAGCGCAGCAGGCCGGCCATGGTTGCGGAGGAGACGAGGTTTGCTGCGGCGATGCCATGCGATGGGGCAAGGGGCATCGCGCGCTCATTGTGCCCCTGGATGTGCGGGTTCCGGCACATCGTAGCCGTCCGCTGCGTACAACGTAATTTTGTTWCGCARCGTGCGGATGGMGATGCCGAGYAGMGAGGYGGCRTGGGTGCGGTTGCCGCCGGTTTCCCGSAGCGTGGCGAGGATCAGTTGGCGTTCGACAAAGGCAACTGGCAGACCGACGAACTGATCAACGACGGCTTGGTCAGCATCGAGCGCTCGCATGGTCTAAGTCCTTTCCAAGCCCCCGGCTCTGATGGACACCTTAGGATGGCGCCCGCCGTAGTTAAGAACCGGTTAATCGGCATTGTGCGCTAGTAAGGGCTGTTGGGACCGGTGAGCGTGATCGTGCCGGCGAGCACATTGACCGTGCCATTACCGCTGATGGCCGACGCAAATACGTATTTGATGGATGTCTGAGTGAAGTTGATCGTACCTGTGCTGGCTATGGGCTGGCGCCCGCCTGTTCCGCGCTTTCAGACTGTACGTGGGGCTCTGATGGTGACCAAGGCAGATCTCCCGGAGCGACTGCTCCAGCTTGCCTCACGCTCCGATGGGGCCACGTTTGCCCTGCTCTCCGAGGCTGCCCAAGCCCTCGCTCGGATGACCGCGCCAGCGGTGGAGCTGCCTAACCTGCCAGCCGGGCCCGATGCCGTGGAGCCCGCGAAGGCGCACAGCAACGACCTCGCGGACATGCTCGGTGACACCCAGGTCATGGCGATGGACGCGGTCGCCTCCCTGGAGCAGCGCGCTGAGTTGGCCGAGGCCGCCCTCGAAGCGATGCGCAAGGCTCACGATGCCATCGAGGGCCGCGCCGCCAGGATGGCGCAGGCGCTGGATGAGGTGAGGGCCGCGACGCTCGCCCATCTGCCGCCCACCAGCCTTTCGGCGACGGAAAGCCTTCGCCTCGTGGTTGCCGCCACAGACGGACCGGAGATCAACGCAGCCAGACGTTTCTTCCGGAGGGGCAAGGCATGATCCTGTCCTTGCTTGACCAGGCTGCCCATCGTGATCACGATGCGACATTGCGCGACGGCGCCATGACACGCTTCGACGGCAGGAGCCGCAGCAGCGGATAGGTCGACTCTGATCCAAGGCTCCCCGGCGTTGGCCTCCCCAGGGTTGGCCGGGTGCAGAAGACCCCGTAGCGCCATGGCTCCCAAGCTGGTGGCTACGGGGTTTTTTCCCACGCTTATGTGCAATTAATTTCAGTAGAACCGGATAAACCAACCATGATGAATGCCAGACCTCAGCGGGGCTGCTGAAACGCCGCGAAGGACGGCTCACTGGGATCGCGCTCTACCGCCCGATGGCATGGGAGCCTCGGATCGAACACATTTCACGGGGCATCCTCGGGTGGCGGGAGCAGGGCGACCTGGCGCAGGATCTCGACGGTGCCGAGCACCGCCCATGCCTCTCGACGGTGCCGAGCACCGCCCATGCCGGGTCG
>NZ_JBFTRC010000171.1:0-12236 GCF_056399325.1 Allobosea sp. 01N443 | reverse complement strand
GCCTGCAGCACGAGCTTGACCTTGGGCTCGGGTCCAGCCTCGCCGGGCAGTACCTCGATCACCGAGATCTTCTCTTTGTGCGGCCCAAGCTTGACGGGAATCGGCACCCGCGCCTCGAAGCTCTCGAGCCGTGGCGAGGTGACCGAGGTCACGCCGGGCTCGAGCCAGAGCTGAGCCTCGCCCTTGGCGGGAATGCACATCTTCTCGCAGACGGCATAATCGAGCTTGAGCACGACCATGACTGGCTTGCTGGGGTCGACCGGCTGCACCGACACCGGCACCACGACCTCGCCGACATAGCCGATCGAAAAGCCGGTGCCATCCTCGAAGCGTTCCGGCGCGGGCCAGCGCACGTCGAGGCCACCGACATTAGTGGAGCCGCTCCAGTCGAAGGAGGGAGGAACGCCGGAATCGCCGGGGTTGCGCCAATAGGTCTTGTAGCCTGGCGCCATAGTGATCTCGACGCCGATGCGTTGCTTGCCCGAGGGGGCCGTCGCTCCGGCGATCAGGCGGATCGAGGAATGCGTGCTGCGGGACCATGACGACACCGCCGCCTCCTGCGCCTGAGCAGGAGCGCTGAACGCCAGCGCGGCGAGCGCGAGTGAGAGCAATGCCAACTTCACGATGACCGTCTTAGGGAATGCGTCTGCAAAAAGCGAAACAATCTCTCTCACATTTGCTGGCAATCATGTGACATGCAGCCATTCATCCTATGCCGCATGATTGGGGCGCAATCGCGGTGCCGGCATTTTCAAGGACACCGGTTTCCAGCCGGGCCGATTGGATTTAGCATGGCGGTATGAAGATCGGATCGAGCCAACGCGTCAGCGGCCGCAGCTATCTCGACGGGCAGTGCCTGATTGCCATGCCCGGCATGACTGACGCGCGTTTCAGCCGCAGCGTGGTCTATATCTGTGCGCATTCCGAGGATGGCGCCATGGGCATCATCCTCAACAAGCCGGCGCCGGACACGCGGTTTCCCGATCTGCTGGTCCAGCTCGACGTGATTCCCTCGGAAGAGCTGATTCGCCTGCCGAGCCAGGCCGAACGGATGCAGGTGCTGCGCGGCGGACCGGTGGAGACCAAGCGTGGCTTCGTGCTGCACTCCTCGGACTTCTTCCTGGAATCGGCGACCCTGCCGATCGACAACGGCATCTGCCTGACGGCGACCTTGGATATCCTGCGGGCCATTGCCATTGGCAGCGGTCCGGAGAACGCGGTGCTTGCTCTTGGCTATGCGGGCTGGGGAGCGGGGCAGCTTGAATCCGAGATCCAGTCGAATGGCTGGCTGCACTGCGCCGCTGACCCGGCGCTGCTCTTCGACGACAGCATCGAAACCAAATACCAACGCGCGCTGCACAAGATCGGCATCGATCCCGCGTTCCTGTCCAGCACGGCCGGACACGCCTGAGCGGCGCCGGCCTCCCTCCCGGTATAGGGGAGGGGTTACGCTGCTTCCGAAGAGGACGCGGCGCTCGCGCCCACCAGCCTGCGGGCTTCGGCTGCGCTCATCGGCTGCCCGAAGATATAGCCCTGCGCATATTGGCAGCCGAGCTGGTAGAGCTCGATCGCATCCGACTCCGTCTCCGCGCCCTCGGCAACGACGTCCATGCGCAGATCGGCGGCGAGCTGGACGATCGAGCGCAGGATCACCGGCGGTTTCCCGTTGCCCATCTGGCGCACGAAGCTCTGATCGACCTTGATCGTGTCGAACGGAAACCGCTGCAGATAGGACAGCGAGGAATAGCCGGTGCCGAAATCATCGAGCGAGAGCCCGGCGCCGAGTTCGCGGATGCGCGAGAGCATCTGCGCGGCATATTCCGGATTCTCCATCACCAGGCTTTCGGTGATCTCGAGCTTGAGCGTGCCCGGCAAGACGCGCCGGCGCGCCAGCACCGTCTTGACGTCATGCAGCAGGTCGTGGCGCAGCAACTGGCGGCTCGAGACGTTGACGCTGGCGAAGATCGGCGGGTCGACCTCGAGCGCGGCCTGCCAGGCGGCGAGCTCGCGTGCGGTACGGTCCATCACATAGACGCCGAGATCGACGATCAGCCCGGTTTCCTCAGCGATCGCCAGGAAATCCTGCGGCAGCAGCCGGCCCTCGCGTGGGTGGTCCCAGCGCACCAGGGCCTCGAAGCCCGCGATGGTCCGGTCCTCCAGCCTGACGATCGGCTGGTACATCACCTGAATCTCGCCGCGCTCAATGGCGCGACGCAGATCGCTCTCCAGGGCAAGACGATCGTTGCGATCGGTCCGCATCGCGGGCACGAAGACCTCGATCTTGTTGCCGCCCTGGCGCTTGGCATGCGCCATCGCCAGCTCGGCGTTCTTCAGCGCATCGTCCTTGCGGGCCGCCGGCGAGGCGTCGAACAGTGCAAGCCCGATCGAGGGGGTCAGGAAGATCTCGCGTTCCGCGAAGGTCACCGGCGTCGAGACGGCGCGGCGAACGAGTTCCGCCAAGGCCAGGATACGCTCGGGGTCCCGCTCGGAGACAAGGATCATGGCGAAGGTGTCGCCGCCGATGCGGGCAAGCGTGTCCTGCGCCCGCAGCAGACGGCCGAGCCTGCGGGCGAGCGTCAGCAGGATCGAATCGCCCGCGGAGAAGCCGACCGACTCGTTGACCTGCTTGAAGCGGTCGATGTCGATGACGATCACTGTCGGGCGGATATTGTCGTCGGCGCGGCAGAAGCCGAAGACGGCGCCGAGACGGTCCTGGAACAGCTTGCGGTTGGGCAGGCCGGTCAGGTTGTCATGCACCGCGTCATGCAGCAGCCGCTCCTGCGCAGTCCTCTGCTCGGTGACATCGGCGAGCGTGCCGATCACGCGGATGACCTCGCCGTTGGAGCCGATGACGGGTCGGGCCTTGAGGTTGAACCAGTGATAGCTGCCATTGGCGGCTCGCAGACGGAAATCGAGCTGCAGCTTGCCGCGCCGCTGTTCCAGCACGGCATCGAGCGTGACGCGATAGCGGTCGCGATCGGAGACATGCATGTATTCAAGCCAGCGCGCCGCCGAACCTTCGAGCGCGCCGCGCGACAGGCCGAGCAGGGTCTCGGTCTGCGGCGAGACGAAGATCTTGTCGGCGCTGACATCCCAGTCGAAGACGAGATCGCCGGAGCCCGACAGCGCCAGCGCCCGTCGCTCGGTATCGGAGACAAGGCCCTGCGCCAGCGCGCCGCCGGCGAAGGCGTGCTGAATGACGGTGAAGCCGATCAGCAGCACGATCAGCACCAGCCCGCCGATCAGGGCGGGCGCGACGAGGTCGCGCTGGAACTGGCCGGTGACCGTGAACCCGGCCGCCGTCACCCAGACGGCGAGCAGGAACCAGGTCGGGATCAGCATGACGGCGCGCTCGTAGCCATGCGTCGCCAGGTGCAGGATCAGCACGAAGCCGACGGCCGCGACGGCGGCGATCGAGATGCGCGCGATGCCCGACGCCATCGGGGCATCGAAGACGGCCAGACCGACGAGGCCGAAGAGGCCGAGGATCCAGATGATCGTCACGTGGCTGTAGCGGACATGCCAGCGCGACAGGTTGAGATAGGCGAAGAGGAAGACGAGCAGCGTCGCCGCCAGCACCACTTCCGCTCCGGCGCGGTAGATGCGCTCGATCGCCGGCGTCAGCGGGAAGATGCGCTGGAAGAAGCCGAAATCGAGCCCTGCATAAGCGAGAACGGCCCAGGCCAGGGCGGCGGCGGCCGGGAAGATCACCGCTCCCTTGACCACGAAGATGATGGTCAGGAAGAGCGCGAGCAGGCCGGCAATGCCGATGATGATGCCCTTGTAGAGCGTCAGCCCGTTGGTCTTCTGGCGATAGGCCTCCTGCTCGAACAGATAGAGCTGAGGCAGGTTCGGAGATTTCAGCTCGGCGACGAAGGTCACCGTCGTGCCCGGGTCGAGCGTGATCATGAAGACGTCGGCGTCCGGGCTATCCTCGCGCTCGGGGCGAAGCCCCTGGCTCGCCGTCACGGCCTCGATCCGCGTGTCGCCGAGATCAGGCCAGATCACGCCGGAGCCGATCAGGCGATGGAAYGGCGCGACCAGCAGCCGGTCGATCTGCTCGTCGGAATCATTTGTGAGCGCGAAGACGATCCAGTCCGGCCGTGCGCCCGACTCGCGTGCCCTGACCGCGATGCGGCGCACGATGCCGTCGGGCCCCGGCGCGGTCGAGATCTGGATGACGTCGCCATCGGATTTGTTGCGCTCGACCACATGGGTCAGGTCGATCACCGGTGCGTCGACAGGGACGCGGACGGCCTCGACGGCCTGGGCCGGTGCGGCCAGGGACAGCACGAACAGGAGTGCGAGGCCGACAAAGGCAAGGCCAAACCGGAGAAGTCGGTCAGGAAGGGACAAGCGCGACTCGGTAACTGTGTGGGCCGCGCTCAAGCGGGGCGGGGGACCCAGTCGTACCGACCGGTCGTGGCGAGGGCAAGGCAGAGGCTCGGCCCTGTGGATCATCGCGCGCCGCCCGTCTCCGCGGGGCCGAGCAGCCGGTCCGTCGAAATCATCGCATAGAGCAAGTGGTCCGCCCAGTTTCCGTTGATGCGCAGATAGGCCCGCGCCTCGCCTTCGCAGCGGAAGCCGACGCGCTCCAGCAGCCGGYGAGACGGCTCATTGCCGGGCAGACAGGCGGCTTCGACGCGATGCAGGCCGAGGTCGGAAAAAGCGAAGCGCACCGCGCCGCGCACGGCTTCGGTCATATATCCCTTGCCGGCGTGGCGTTGCCCCATCCAGTAGCCGAGCGTGCAGGCCTGGGCGACGCCGCGGCGAATCAGTCCGAGCGTCAGTCCCCCCAGCAAGGTTTCGCTGCCGGCATCGAAAATGAACAGGGGATAGGCTTCGTCAGCCGCGATCTCACGTGCGGCACGCTTGACGCGCAGGCGGAACGAATTCCGCGTCAGGTCATCCTCGTTCCAGACCGGCTCCCAGGGCGTCAGGAATTCCCGGCTCTCCATCCGCAGAACCGCCCAGGCCGCATAGTCGTTCGCCAGTGGCGCCCGCAGAAACAGGTTCGGCGTGCGAACGAGCGGGCGGGCTGGCGGGTCGGTCGAGAAGCGGAAGAGAGCCATGGTTGCTCAATCCCCGGAGCGTGCGGCCTGCCGCAGTTGCTCTGCCGCCGGGAGACCGGACAGCGGACCAACGGCGGCGATCGTTGGCTGGTGCCCGAGCAGAGAACGTCCGGCGGCGCGAACATCCTCCAGCGTGACAGCATCGAGCCGGTGCGCCAGCTCCTCGCGCGGTATCGCACGTCCGAAGACAAGCACCTGGCGGGCCATCTGTTCAAGCTTGCCACCAGGGCTCTCAAGCGAGGCCAGCAGCCCGACCTTCATCTGGGCCCGGGCGCGTGCAACCTCGACCTCCGTCACATCTTCGGCAGCCTGCCGCAGGCAACCAAGCGCGACATCGATCAGCTCGCTCGCATCTTCCGGTGCCGTGCCGGCGCTGATTCCAAAGACGCCGCAATCGGAGAAGGGCCAGTGGAAGGCGTCGATGGAATAGGCGAGGCCGCGCTGCTCGCGCACCTCCTGGAACAGCCGGGATGACAGCCCTCCGCCGAGCACGGAGGAGAACACCTGGAGCGGGTAATGCGCGCCGTCCCGGAAAGGCTGGCCGGGAAAGCCGAGCACCAGATGGACCTGCTCCTCGTCGCCCTCGATCCGCGCTTCGCCGCCCCGGTAATGACCATCTTCGCGCTCGAAGGCTTTGACGGGTTTGCATGGGAGGCTGGCGAGCCTGTCACGTGCCAAGGCGACGAGCTCGTCATGGTCGACGGCGCCCGAAGCAGCCAGCACCATGTTGCCGGCATGGTAGTGCCGCGCCAGATAGGCCCGGATGGCGTCGGGTGTGAAACTGTTGACCGTCTTCGCTGTTCCCAGGATCGGGCGGCCGAGGGGCTGGTCCGGAAAGGCCGCCTGCAGGAAGCGGTCATAGACGAGATCGTCGGGCGTATCCTGAACCGCGCCGATCTCCTGCAGGATGACACCCTTCTCGCGGGCGAGTTCCTCGGGCGCAAGCGCTGGCGACGTCAGGATATCGGCCAGGATGTCCACGGCGAGTGCGAGGTCGGAGCCCAGGACCCGGGCTGTGTAGCAGGTGTACTCGACGCTGGTCGCGGCGTTGAGATCCCCGCCAACGCTTTCGATCTCCTCGGCGATCTCACGGGCGCTGCGCCGCGCCGTGCCCTTGAAGGCCATGTGCTCGAGCAGATGCGCCAGGCCGTGTTCGTTCGGAAGCTCGTCGCGCGCGCCGGCCCCGATCCAGATGCCGAGCGAGACGGTGGACGCATGGTCCATGCGCTGCGAGACGATGCGCAGGCCGGAGGGCAGGGTCGTCAGGTCGACCTCAGGGTCATGCGCCCCCGGCGAGCGTGGCGCAGGCGTGGCCAGTTCGGCGATCTCGGCCGGCCCCGTCGCGATCATGCCGCCGCTCCCCGCACTGTCCGGGCGTTCTGCCGGATGAAGGCCTCGATGCGCCCCTGGTCGTTCGGCAGCAGGGTGAAGCGCTCCTTGCGCTCCATCAGGTCGCCGAGATGGGCTGGCAGGGCGGGCGTGACACCGCTCGCCGCCGCAACGGCTGCGGGGAACTTGGCGGGATGGGCTGTGCCGAGCACGATCATAGGCGTGGCAGGATCTGCCCCGAGGCCCCGGCGCGCGGCTGCAACCCCGATCGCGCTATGGGGGTCGAGCAGATAGCCGGCCTCGCGCCACGTGCGGCCGATCTCGTCGGCGACCTCGGCCTCGTCGACCGCGCCGGCGTCGAACTCGGAGCGGATGCGGGCCAGCGGCTCCGGCGCGATCTCGAACCGGCCGGATTGCTGCAAGGACTGCATCAGCCGGCGCACGGCGGCACCGTCGCGGTCATGCGCCTCGAACAGCAGGCGTTCGAAATTCGAGGAGATCTGGATGTCCATCGAAGGGGAGGTCGTGGCGGCGACGCCCCGCATCTCATAGGCGCCGCTCTCGAGCGTGCGCGGCAGGATGTCGTTGCTGTTCGTGCCGATCACCAGGCGCTCGATCGGCAGACCCATGCGCTTGGCGACCCAACCGGCGAGCACGTCGCCGAAATTGCCGGTCGGCACCGCGAAAGAGACCTTGCGCCGGGGCGAGCCGAGGGCGACAGCCGAGGTGAAGTAGTAGACCACCTGCGCCGCGATGCGGGCCCAGTTGATCGAATTCACGCCGGAGAGGCGCAGCTCGTCGCGGAACGTGTGGTGATTGAACATCGCCTTGGCGAGGTTCTGGCAATCGTCGAACGTGCCCTCGACCGCGATGGCGTGGACATTGGGTGAGTCCACTGTGGTCATCTGCCGCCGCTGCACGTCCGAGACGCGCCCCTGCGGATAGAGGATGAACATGTCGACCCGCTCGAGCCCCTTGAAGGCGTCGATGGCAGCACCGCCTGTGTCGCCGGAGGTTGCGCCGACAATGGTGGCGCGCTCGCCGCGCTGCACCAGCACATGGTCCATCAGCCGCCCAAGCAGCTGCATTGCCACATCCTTGAATGCCAGAGTAGGGCCGTGGAACAGCTCGAGCACGAAGAGATTGTCGCCGAGCTGCGTCAGCGGACAGGTGGCCGGATGCCGGAAGGTGGCATAGGCCTCGCGGATCATGGCGCGCAGCGCCGCCGTCTCGATATCTCCGTCGGCCAGCGCGCCGATGATGCGCTCGGCAGCTTCGGCATAGGGTTTGCCGGCGAAGCCCGCGATGTCCTGGGCTTCAATTCTGGGCCAGGTCTTCGGGACAAAAAGGCCGCCATCGCGGGCGAGCCCGGCGAGCAGGGCGTCGGAAAAGGCGAGGGAGGGCGCTTCGCCCCGGGTGGAGACATGCAGCACGGTGTCGCTCTCTGTGGTCGTGCTGCTGCTATAGGCCGGGAGCGCAGCGAGGGCAAAGGTTGCGCGCCCGCGGCAGGGCCGCGGGGCGAGGTCAGTCGTGTTTCTGTCGCCGGGCCTGCCAGGCGAAGGCGATGAAGACACCGATCAGGGTCAGGGCCAGCCCGAACCAGGTCAGTGCGTATTGCAGGTGGTTGTCGGGAATACGTCCGATCAACTCTTTGACATCGACGCCGGCCGGCGGCGTCAGCCCGTCTCCCTGACGCTCGAGCTCGAGATAGAACGGCGCGGCCGCCAGGCCGAGGGAGGACGCAATGGCGGCCGGATCGCGTGTGAAGAACTCGCGATTGGCCGGGAGGTCGGCTGGGGTGAAGCTGTTGCGTGCTTCGGGCGTGCGCAGGAAGCCTCTCACGGTTGCCGGTCCGGAGGCCGGCTTGATCTCGCCCAGGCGCGCTTCCGGCACGAATCCGCGATTGATCAGGATGACCCCGCCGGCATCGAGCCGGAACCCCTGGAAGATCCAGCGGCCGAAGCCGGAGAGCTGGCGCGTTCCCGGTCCGCCCGATGCGATCGTGGTGCGCACGCCGGCAAAGGGGCCGTCGACGTAACGCCCGGATGCCGCGACCCGCGTCAGGTCGAGCTTCGCTGGGTCGAGCGTGCTCCATTGCTGCTCGGGCGGGAGGGGCGCCGGAGGGCTCGCTGCCTGCGCTTGYAGGCGCTCGATGAAGCTGTGCTTCTCGCCCATCCGCAACAGCTGCCAGCTCCCCAGCGTGCAGAGCACCAAAGTCCCGCAGATGGTCAGGATCGCGGGCAGGAGAAGGCTCGGACGCCGTGTGCTGTCTGGCATTGTCTGCGCGCTCACTTTTCTCGCCTGCCTTCCTCGGCCTTGTGGGCGTATTGCAGCGCGACCGCGAGCCCCTTCATCGGCCGCAGCAGGGCGAGGCAGACGGTGATGGCCAGCGGCAGCCAGATCGAGAGATGCACCCAGATCGGCGGCTCATAGGCGATCTCGACAGCGAGCGCCGCGCCAAGAACCGCGAAGCCCGCGATCAGCATGATGAACACGGCAGGGCCGWCAGCCGAGTCGGCGAAGGCGAAATCCAGCCCGCACGCGGCACAACGAGGGCGCAGCTTCAGAAACCCGTCGAAGAGCTTGCCTTCGCCGCAGCGCGGGCAACGGCCGGAAAGGCCGGTCGCATAGGGCGAGGGGCTGATATGCTCGTACTCTGCCATCATGGTTTCCCGCAAAAAACAAAGGCGGCCTCGCGGCCGCCTTCGGGATTGTCTTGAGGCGGCCGCTCAGTGCGCCGCGGCCGATCCGGCGCCGGACGCCCAGACATAGATCGCCGCGAACAGGAACAGCCACACCACGTCGACGAAGTGCCAGTACCAGGCCGCGAACTCGAAGCCGAGATGCTGGGCCGGTTTGAAGTGGCCGAGATAGACCCGGTACAGGCAGATCGCCAGGAAGATCGTGCCGATGAGCACGTGGAAGCCGTGGAAGCCGGTCGCCATGAAGAAGGTCGCGCCATAGATATGGCCGCTGAAGGCGAAGGTGGCGTGGGCGTACTCGTAGGCCTGCACGATCGAGAACAGGCCGCCGAGGAACACGGTCAGCCAGAGCGCCTGCTTCAGACMCTTGCGGTCGTCCTGCAGCAGCGCGTAATGCGCCCAGGTCACCGTCGTGCCCGAGGTCAGCAGGATCAGCGTGTTCAGCAGCGGCAGGTGCCAGGGATCGAAGGTCTGGATGCCCTTGGGAGGCCAGACGCCGCCGGTGAAGTCGTGGCGGGCGTACTGGATCGTTTCGCCGCTGAAGAGGCTGGCGTCGAAGAAGGCCCAGAACCAGGCGACGAAGAACATCACCTCGGAGGCGATGAAC
This sequence comes from Allobosea sp. 01N443, assembly GCF_056399325.1. Classification (NCBI taxonomy): domain Bacteria; kingdom Pseudomonadati; phylum Pseudomonadota; class Alphaproteobacteria; order Hyphomicrobiales; family Alloboseaceae; genus Allobosea; species Allobosea sp. 01N443. The sequence continues at coordinate 2,526 of NZ_JBFTRC010000171.1, read as the reverse complement.
ATCAGCATGCCGTAGCGATGGTGAAGCTGGACGACGCGGGTGTGGTGGCCCTCGTGCTCGGCCTCGCGCACCACGTCCATCCACCATGCGAGCATGGTGTAGAGAACACCGAGCAGGCCGACGCCGAAGACCAGGGGGCCGAGATGCATGCCGGCGACGGTCATCGCCTTCATCCACATGACCGCGCCGATGGCCATGATCGTCGCGCTGCTCGCGCCGACGAGCGGCCACGGGCTCGGGTCGACGAGATGGTAATCGTGGTTCTTGGTATGGGCCCCGGCCATCTTACTTTGTCTCCGCGTCCGACTCTGCTGCGCAGCGCTTGGTGCTGTCGCAGTTCTTATAGTTTCGACTTGCCCGCGTCACCCTTGCCATCCGCGACCGGCTGGCCGGCCTTGGACGGGAAATAGGTGTAGGACAGCGTCAATGATTTGACCCCGTTGAGATCGCGGTTCTGCTCGATCTCGGGGTCGACATAGAACACGACCGGCGCTTCCAGCGTCTCGCCCGGCTGCAGCGTATGCTCGGTGAAGCAGAAGCATTGCAGCTTGACGAAATAGGCGGCCCCCTGCGTCGGCGTGACGTTGAAGGTCGCGATGCCGGTGGAGACCCGGTCCGTCGTGTTGGTGATCTTGTAGAACACCGTCTGCGTCTCGCCGACGCGGAAGATGATCTCGGAGCTTTCCGGCTCGAAGCGCCAGCCCAGGGCCGGCGAGACATTGGCGTCGAAACGCACAGCCATCTTGCGGTCCAGGATGCGCCCGGCGGCCGCTGTCCCGACCATCGGCGTGCCGCCGAAGCCGGTGACCTTGCAGAACAGGTCGTAGAGCGGCACGGCTGCGAAGGCGAGGCCGGTCATGCCGACCGCAACGCCGGCGCAGATCAGCGCTGTCCGGCGCATTCTCGCATGCTGACGGTTCGATGGCGTCGCGGTCATCACAGCGGCCTGTTCATGATGGCCGGACCGGTCTTCACCAGCGTCACCACGAAGAAGAAAATGACCAGGCCTGCAAGGACCAGCGCCAGCGCGACCGAGCGGCGCCTGCGGCGTGCCATGTCCTCCGGAGAGAAGGCCGGCGGGATCTCGCGTTTCGGAGCTTCGCTCATCCTAGCACCTTGGGCAGGGCCCACATCAGGCCGAGGCTGTTCTCTGCCAGCAGCACGGCGAAGAGCAGGAAGAGGTAGAGGATCGAGAAGCCGAACAGCGCATAGGCGGCCTTGTGGGCGGCTTCACCCTCGGTCACGCGCAACACGCGGAAGGCCAGCGCGATCATGGCAAGTCCGGTCACCACGGAGACGACGAGATAGGCCAATCCGCCGAACCCCATCAGGGCAGGCAGGACCGCGACCGGCGCCATGACCAGCGAGTAGGCCACGATCTGCCGGCGCGTCGCGGCGGGGCCGGCGACATTCGGCAGCATCGGGATGCCGGCGCGGGCATAGTCGCCGGACTTGACCAGCGCCAGCGCCCAGAAATGGGGAGGCGTCCAGAGGAAGATGATCGCGAAGAGCACGATCGAGTGCAGGCCGAAATCGCCGGTCACGACGGCCTCGCCGATCATCGGCGGGAAGGCCCCGGCCGCTCCGCCGATGACGATGTTCTGCGGCGTCGAGCGCTTCAGCCACATCGAATAGACGACGGCATAGAAGAAGATGGTGAAGGCGAGCATCGCCGCCGAGAGCAGATTGGCGACGAGGCCGAGCACGATCACCGAGCCGACAGACAAGGTCAGCCCGAAGGCGAGCGCCTCGGATGGCAGGATCCGCCCGGCCGGAATCGGACGCTTGGCGGTCCGCACCATCAGCGCGTCGATATCGGCGTCGTACCACATATTCAGGCAGCCGGACGCACCGGCGCCGACCGCGATCGCGAGCAGCGAGGCGAATCCGATCACCGGGTGGATCGTACCGGGGGCCGTCGCCATGCCGCCCAGTGCGGTGACGACGACCAGGAACATCACCCGCGGCTTCAGGAGCGCGAAGAAATCGCGCGCCTCGCCGGTGGAGCTCTTCGCGCCATCGGTGCGGGAATCGAACCTGTCGAACGCAGCGGACATTGGTCTTGTCGTTTCACTCTTTACGACGGCCGCCAGCGGCCGTGGGGAATGAGAGGGAGCGGTCTTGCCGCCCATCTCCGGAACGCCGCAGGTGGCGCTCGGGGGAGGGGCGGCGGCGGGCCGGGGAGCCCGCCGCCAGATGGATCAGTGGTCCGAGCCGACGATGCGCGGCAGGGTCTCGAACTGGTGGAACGGCGGAGGCGAGGACAGGGTCCATTCCAGCGTCGTTGCACCTTCGCCCCACGGATTGTCCCCGGCGAGCTGCTTCTTCGAGAAGGCGACGATGACGCCGTAGAAGAAGATGAGCAGGCCGGCAGCGAAGATGTAGGAGCCGATCGACGACCAGAAATGCCAGCCGGCGAAGGCATCGGGATAGTCCGCATAATGACGCGGCATGCCGGCAAGGCCAAGGAAATGCTGCGGGAAGAACAGCAGGTTGGCGCCGAAGAAGGCGACCCAGAAGTGCAGC
>NZ_JBFTRC010000170.1:0-15488 GCF_056399325.1 Allobosea sp. 01N443 | reverse complement strand
CGTCAGAACGGAAGGGCCTTGGGCCGAGCCCAGCGATACCACAGCGCGATCAGCATCCTCGTCAGCGTCACGGCCGTGATCACGGTCGTCAGAATGCCCAGGATGAAGACCACGGCGAAACCGCGCACCGGTCCCGAACCCAGTGAGAACAGCGCGACCGCTGCGATCAGCATGGTGACGTTCGAGTCGATGATCGTCGCAAAGGCTCGTTGGAACCCAGCTTCGAGCGCCGAGACCAATGAGCGGCCCATATGCGATTCCTCGCGCATGCGCTCATAGATCAGCACGTTGGAATCGACCGCCGTGCCAATGGTGAGCACGATGCCGGCGATGCCCGGCAAGGTCATGGTTGCCCCGAGCAACGACATCAGTCCGAAGATCAGGCAGACATGGACGAGCAGCGCCACGCTCGCGATGACCCCGAAGACCCCATAGGTCAGGACCATGTAGAGGATCACGAGCGCGGTCGCGATCAGCGTCGCCATCTTGCCCGCCTGGATCGAGTCCTGACCAAGGCCCGGGCCGACGGTGCGCTCCTCGACGATCGTCATCTTGGCCGGCAGGGCGCCGGCGCGCAGCAGGATCGCCAGGTTGTTCACGGACTCAACCGTGAAATTGCCAGAGATCTGGCCAGAGCCGCCGGTAATCGGCGACTGGATGACCGGGGCCGAGATCACCTTGTTGTCGAGCACGATTGCCAGCGCCCGCCCGAGATTCTCGGTCGTCGCCTGGCCAAAGCGCTGGGCGCCACGGATATTGAAGCGGAAATTGACGATTGGCTGGYTAGTGCGCTGGTCGAAGGCAGGCTGCGCGTCGATCAGGTCTTCGCCCTCCACGATGACCTGACGGCTCACCGGCACAAGCTGACCGCCGGCGTCCTGCGAGGGCAGCATGTCGACATCACCGCTGTTCTGGTCGGCGACCATGCGGAACTGCAGTTTGGCGGTGTCGCCAAGGATGTGCTTCAGCCGTTGCGGGTCCTGCAGGCCCGGTACCTGGACAAGAATGCGATCAAGTCCCTGGCGCTGGATATTTGGTTCGGTGGTGCCGAGCGCGTCGACGCGTCGGCGTAACACTTCCATGGCCTGCTCGACGGCACGACGCACGCGCTCATTGGCCCCCGCCTCTGTCAGCTGGAGCTGAACGAGGCCGTCAGGCTGCTCGGAGACCTCGATCGACTGGGTGCCCGAAGGACCGAAGGCGCCGAGCGTACCGACCGGTTGCGCCAGCTCGCGAAGCTTCGGCATCAGCTTGGCACGGTCGCTTGCCTCCGGCACACGCACCTGCACGCCACGCGCGGTCAGGCCGATACCGCCCTGAAAGGCGATGCGCTCCTCGCGCAGGATGCGCCGCATATCGTCGCGAAGCTGCGTCACCTGCGTCTTGATCAGGTCCGCCCTGTCGATTTCAAGCAGAACATGCGAGCCGCCCTGCAGATCGAGGCCAAGCGTCACGGCATGGATCGGCAGCAGGAACCGCGGAATCCAGGACGGGGCGCCCTGCTCGATCGCCTTTCGGGTCTCGGGCGAAAACAGGTTCGGCAAAGCCAGCCCGCAACCGAAGAGCAGGACGAGGAGAACCGCGATGACCTTGCGGGCCTGGAAACGAAGCATCTGCGTGAACAGCCTTGTTGTCGCGCGCCGACCCTGTCAGGGCCGGGACGCCATTCAGCTCTTGACCGGCTCGCTCTTGGAGCGGACGTCCTGGATCATGCCCTTGACCAGCCGGACGCGAACGCCATCGGCAATCTCGGCCTCGATCTCGCCGTCGTCGATCACCTTCGAGACCTTGGCCACGATACYGCCCGAGGTCACGACCGTGTCACCACGCCGCACGTTCTTGATCATCTCCTGATGCGTCTTCACCCGCTTCTGCTGCGGGCGGATGATCAGGAACCACATGATCACGAAGATCAGCACGAACGGAACGAAGCTCATCAGCATTTCGGGCGTTCCGCCGCCGATACCTTGGGCAAATGCAGGGGTAATCACAAAAAGGCTCCTTCACAGCGGCGGCGCGGGCGCGCCTGCCGTCGATGCGGTTGCGGCTTCGTCAGGTCAAAAATCGCGCGGACTATAGCCAGAGACGCCGTTAAATCAATTGTTGGCGCGGCGACGAACCGACCGCGTCGCTTCACCTATGAGCTTGCCGGCATGCGCGCAATGGCCTTGTCCGATTCAGCTTGGCATATTCCATAGAGTTCGTTCCGAAGAATGGCTGTCATGGCTCTCTGACAGGAAACCCCGAACATTGAGCCGCGCCTCCCCTGGGTCGCCTGGCTCGACGTCTCAGCTTGAACACCGCTCGCGCGATAGGCTTTGTCCCGATGACCACCGGCTCTCCCGATCTGAACCTCGAAACTCTCCTCCGCATCGCCTCGGCGCTGGAGCGCCTCGCGCCGCCGGCGCGAAGGGCAGCGGACCTCACTGCCGCCGACGCCTTCGTCTGGCATCCGGCGGCGGCGGACCTGGCTCCCGTCGCGAGGGTCAACCGGGTCGAACTCTCGCTGCTGCGTGGCGTCGACCGGGTCCGAGACACGCTGGCAGAGAACACGGAGCGCTTCGCCCATGGACTGCCTGCCAACAACGTATTGCTCTGGGGCGCGCGAGGCATGGGCAAGTCGTCGCTGGTCAAGTCGGTCCATGCCGACACCAACAAGCGCCTAGCCGGCAAGGCCCTGCCCCTGAAACTGATCGAGATCCACCGTGAGGACATCGAGAGCCTGCCGGCTCTGATGGCCATGCTGCGGCAGGACAAGCACCGCGCCATCGTCTTCTGCGACGACCTCTCCTTCGATGGCCAGGACACCTCCTACAAGTCGCTCAAAGCGGCGCTGGACGGTGGCGTCGAGGGCCGCCCGGACAATGTCGTATTCTACGCCACCTCGAACCGTCGCCACCTGCTGCCGCGCGACATGATGGAGAACGAGCGCTCGACGGCGATCAACCCCGGCGAGGCCGTCGAGGAGAAGGTCTCGCTCTCGGACCGCTTCGGCCTCTGGCTCGGCTTCCACAAGTGCAGCCAGGACGAGTACCTGGAGATGATCAACGGCTATGTCAGCCATTTCAGCCTGACGATCGCACCCGATGAGCTTCGTCGCGAAGCGCTGGAATGGGCGACCACACGCGGATCGCGTTCGGGGCGCACCGCCTGGCAGTACATCCAGGACCTGGCGGGCCGGCTCGGCCAACGGCTCGACGGCTGAGCCGCGCACTTCTGCGTGTCTCCGGACGGAAGTGAGAGCTCAAACCCTGAGGCGGCGTCAGACCAATTCTGGATCAGTTGTTCAGGTAGGGAACCGGATCGACCGGCGACGATCCCTTGCGCAGCTCGAAATGCAGCTGCGGCGAAGAGACGTTGCCGCTCTGGCCCGATTTGGCGACGACCTGGCCGCGCTTCACCGTCTCGCCGCGCTTCACGTTCAGCTCGCCGTTATGGGCGTAGGCCGAGACGTAGCCGTTCGGATGGCGGATGAGCACGAGATTGCCGTAGCCCTTGAGTTCGCTGCCGGCATAGGCGACGACGCCGCCTTCAGCCGCCTTGATCGGCGTTCCCTCAGGCACGGCGATGTTGATGCCCTCATTTGACCCCTTGCCGCCATAGCCGGCAATGACACGGCCGCGGGCCGGCCAGCGGAAATCGGCCTTGGCGGAGGCATCCTCCTCCTTCGGCAGGCTTGCGGTGGTCTTGGGATCGGGCGTCGGCTCCGGAGCCGACTTCGGCACGGCGCTGACCTTCTCTTCGGCCGGAGCGCTGGCAACCACGACCGGCTTGGTCTTCGTCGGAGTCGGCGTCGCGACAGGAGCAGGCGTCGGCGCCTTCGCCTCGACCACCGGCTTCGTCTTGGCCTTGGCTTCGGCCTTCACCTTGGCCTCGGCGGCGAATTTGGCGCGGGCGTCACGCATGGCCTGTGCATCGGCCACAGCCTTTGCCTTGGCGTCGGCCGCAGCTTGCGCCTTGGCTTCGGCAGCGGCCTGGGCCTTCGCCTTGGCGTCGACCGGCACCGCAGCGACGCGTGCCGGCACCACAGGCGCACGCGGCGCCGCCACTGGAGCGGGGCCAGGCAYGAAACGCGGCGCTTCGGTGCGCGCATCGCTCTGCGGCGACGCCACCTGGGCCATCTGCTGCGGCGCAGCACCACCACCGGCATTGTAGACCGGGATCGTCAGCCGCGAGCCGGGAGCAACGTTCGCGCTCGAAAGCCCGTTCGCCGACATCAGCGCTGAACGCGGCACGCCGTAGCGCGAGGAGAGGACATCGAGCGTTTCGCCCTGGGCGACGACGATCGGCGTGCCACCCTGGGCCGACCAGCCATTGGCGCTACCGACGACAGGCGCCGGAGCTGCGCTACGCAGCGCAACGGCCGATTGCGGCGGCGGCAGGGGCTGGGCGCGGACCGCCCCGACAGACGGAGCCGGCGAAGACATCGGCGCGCTGGCGCTGCGCCCGATCGAGCCGGTCGTTGCCGGATCACGCATGGCAGGCGCCTGCGCGGTCCTGAAGGGATTGCTGAAGGGTGCCTCAGTGAAGCGCATCGTGTCCGACGAACACGCGCTGACACTCAAGGCGAGCGCGCAGACCGTCGACAGGCGAAGGGCAACGCTGGACTTGAATCCGACTTGGCTACGCATGGACAAGATACTCGCGAACAACGCAACTCGATGAAGGGGATTAAAGCCCCGTTCAGGTTACGAAAACGTTTCGCGCGTGCTTTGCCTCTTCACATTTTTGAGCCGGGGCCGGCTTTCTTCAGCCGCGGTTCAGAGTGCCCGGGCCAAGCCCGGGATCAGCGGCGGCAGGCGCAGGACCGGGCCGAGCGCATGATCATAGGCACTGTCATCCGTCCGCGTGACCACCACCCGACGTGATACGCCTTCAACCCTGAGCGCCCCGACCAGCCGCCCGCCGACCGAAAGCCGCGCCAGCAGGGCCTCGGGAACGGAATGGGTGACGCCATTGACCAGGATTCGGTCGAATCGGCCGAGCGTTCGGTCCGGCTGGAAACCGTCAGCGTGCCGGAGATCGACCATTTTTGCGTAGCCGCTGCCGCCGATGCGCTCATGGGCAGCAAGCGCAAGCGTGCGGTAGCGCTCCAGCGAGACCACCTCTCCGCCCATGGCGGCAAGCAGAGCCGAGACATAGCCGGAGCCGGTGCCGACCTCGAGCACACGGGCGGAGGGCTCCATCTCCAGGGCACTGACGAGATTCGCCACCGTATGCGGGGCGGTCATCGTCTGCCCGCAGGCGAGCGGCACGGAAACGTCCTGGCGGGCGAGGTCGGCAAAGCGGGTCGGCGCGAATCGCTCGCGCGAGACCTTTTCCATCGCCCGGAGCACGGCGAGATCGCGCACGCCCCGTGCCCTCAGCGATAGCAGGAATGCGACGGTTCGCTCACCCTCGCTGCCAGGCGCCTCCTCGGCCTCGCTCATCGCCGCCCCCAATTACCCCCGGTTCGGAATCAGGCAAAAACCTGTGCGAATCGGGTCAGCGTCGGCTCATGCGTGAGGTCGAGTTCGAGCGGGGTGATCGAGATCTTCTGCTCGGACAGCGCCCTCAGATCGGTGCCGTTGGCGGGTTCCTTCCGGCTGCGCTGGAAGGCGATCCAGAAATAGGGATTGCCGCGTCCGTCATGGCGGGGCTCGAGCCGCACCAACTCCTGGTCGCGCCGGCCCTGGACCGTCACCGCCACGCCCGCAACCTCGCTCGGCGCGACATTCGGGAAGTTGAGGTTGAACAGCACGCCCTCGGGAATCCCCTCCTCCAGCAGCCGGCGGATGATGCCTGGAGCATGGTGCTCGGCGCAGTCCCAGTGGATCTGGTGCCGCCCGTCCGGCCCGTAGGCCTGGCTGACCGCGATCGACGGGATGCCGAGCAGCGTACCCTCCATCGCCGCTGCGATGGTGCCGGAATAGGTCACGTCCTCGGCGACGTTCTGACCGCGGTTGACACCGGACAGAACGAGGTCGGGTCGCGCATCGAGCATGATCGAGCGCGCCGCCATGATCACGCAATCGGTCGGCGTGCCGGCAACGGCGTAACGCTTGTCCGAGATCTTGCGCTGGCGCAGCGGATTGCTGAGCGAGAGCGAATGCGCGACGCCCGACTGATCCGTCTCGGGCGCCACGACCCAGACATCGTCCGACAGCTGCGCCGCGATGCGCTCCAGCACCGCAAGGCCTTCGGCATGGATGCCGTCATCATTGGTGACTAGGATACGCATGGAGTCAGGCCGCCTTCTCGATGCGGGTTACCCCGCGCATGTAGGGAACCAGTGCGTCGGGTACCGTGATCGAGCCGTCGGCGTTCTGGTAGTTTTCCATCACCGCGATCAGCGCGCGGCCGACCGCCGTGCCCGAGCCGTTGAGGGTGTGCACGAAGAACGGGCCCTTGCCGTCCCGGGTCTTGTAGCGCGCGTTCATGCGCCGGGCCTGGAAATCGCCGCAGACCGAACAGGACGAGATCTCGCGATAGGTCTTCTGCCCCGGCAGCCAGACCTCGATGTCCCAGGTCTTCTGGCTGGCAAAGCCCATATCGCCGGTGCAGAGCGTCATCACCCGATAATGCAGGTCGAGCTTCTTCAGGATCGCCTCCGCCGCGGCGAGCATGCGCTCGTGCTCCTCGCGCGACTTTTCCGGCAGCGTAATCGAGACGAGCTCGACCTTCTCGAACTGGTGCTGGCGCAGCATGCCGCGCGTATCGCGCCCGGCCGAGCCGGCTTCGGCCCTGAAGCAGGGGGTCAACGCGGAATAGCGACGCGGCAACTCCTCCTCGGAGAGGATCGATTCGCGCACGATATTGGTAAGCGGAACTTCGGCAGTGGGGATCAGCCAGTGATCCTCGCCCGCCCGGAACTGATCGTCGCGGAATTTGGGTAGCTGCGCGGTTCCGAACATCGCCTCATCCCGCACCATCAGCGGCGGGTTGACCTCGGTATAGCCGTGCTCCTCGGTATGGGTATCGAGCATGAACTGGCCGATCGCGCGGTTGAGCCGCGCCAGCCGCGCGTTCAACACGACGAAGCGCGAGCCCGAGAGCTTGGCCGCCGTCTCGAAATCCATCTGGCCGAGCGCTTCGCCGAGCTCGAAATGCTCTTTCGGCTGGTTGACGCCAATGAGACGCTTCCCCTCCTCCGGCTTGGTGCCATGGACATGCAGCACGACGTTACCGTGCTCGTCGGCGCCCTCGGGGACATCGGCATTCGGTATGTTGGGGATCGCCGCGAGCTGTTCGCTCAGCGCTTCGACGGCCGCCTTCTCCTCCGCTTCGAGCGCCGGCTGAGCGTTCTTCAGCGCCGCAACCTCAGCCTTCAGCTTGTCGGCAAGCGCGACGTCCTTCGCGCCCATCGCCTTGCCGATCTCCTTGGAGAGCGCATTGCGGCGTTCCTGCGTGGCCTGCGCCTTGGCGATGGCCGAACGACGGGAATCGTCGAGCACAAGCAGTGAGGACGAGAGCGGCGCAAGGCCCCGCCGTTTCAGCCCGGTATCGAACGCCTCGGCGTTCTCGCGAATCCATTTGATGTCGTACATCGCTGCTCAACCTATCGCGCATCCCAATCGATGCGCGCGAGCCGCGATCGGATCAGGCGTCGCCTGCTTCCTCGGCCGCTTTCGCAGCCTGCCGCTTCTTCTCGACATAGCGCACCGAGAACACCGAAAGCTCGTAGAGGAGCAGCATCGGCACGGCAAGCATGAGCTGGGAGATCACATCCGGCGGCGTCAGCACGGCGGCGACCACGAAGACGAAGACGATGGCGTAGCGCCGCTTGTCCTTGAGGAAGGCCGAATCGATAATTCCGGCTTGCCCGAGCAGGGTCAGGATCACCGGCAGCTGGAACGAGATGCCGAAAGCGAAGATCAGCGTCATGATCAGCGAGAGATACTCACTGACCTTCGGCAAGAGCGCGATACCGGCCTGCCCGTCCGTCGCCGCCTGCTGCATGCCGATCGAGAACTTCATCAGCACGGGCATGGCGAAGAAGAAGACCAGCGCGGCGCCGAGGCAGAAGAAGATCGGCGTCGCGGCCAGATAGGGCGCGAAGGCCTGTTTCTCGTTCTTGTAGAGGCCCGGCGCCACGAATTTGTAGACCTGCGTGGCGATCACCGGAAAAGCGAAGAAACCGGCGCCGAATGCCGCCACCTTGATATGGGTGAAGAGCAGCTCGAGCGGGCCGGTATAGATCAGCTGCGCGTTGCCGTTCGGCCCGGCAGCCCAGACATAGGGCTGCACCAGCACGTTGTAGATCTGCGTCGAGAACGCGAAGCAGATGAAGAACATGATCAGGAAGGCGATCAGCGACTTGATCAGCCGCGCCCTCAGCTCGATCAGGTGCTCGATCAGCGGTGCGCGCGAGGCCTCGATGTCGTCCTCGCCTTCCCTCGGGTTGGCGACGCTCATGCCGGGCTCCCTTCATCCGGCTCACTGACCTTGGCCTTTTTCGTCGAAGCGCGCTTGCGCGGCGCCTTCGGCTTGACCTCGGGTTCAGGCTCCGGTTCCGCGATCGGCGCGGGCTCTATGACGATTTCGGGCAAGGGCTCGGGCCCCGGCAAGGCCGCGAGCGTAGCCTCCGCTTCCTTCAGCGCCGCGTCGTCGCGGACACCGGAGGCGGGTGTGCTGAAATCGTCCTTGATCGGATCGATCGGTTTGAAATCGGTATTGAGCGCGCTCTGCACCGAACCACCGACATCCTCGACCTGCTTCTTCAGATCGTCCAGTTCAGCTTCGCGCATCGCGTCGTTGAACTGGGTCTGAAACTCGCCGGCCATACGGCGAATCTTGCCGATCGCCTGCCCGGCGGTCCGCATGGCTTTCGGCAGATCCTTGGGGCCGATCACGACGAGCGCAACCGCCCCGATCAGCATCAATTCGCTCCAGGCGATGTCGAACATCGACGGCTCGTCCTCTCAACCCCTCGCCGCTCGCTGGCGGCGCGGCGTCAGGCCTTGTGTTCGGCCTTCGCCGTGGCGGAATTGGCAGGCTGCGCGTGATCGATGATCTTCGGGTCAGCCGTGGTCGCAGCAGGCGGCGGCGTGGTCGGCTCGTCTTCGGCCATGCCCTTCTTGAACGACTTGATACCCTTGGCGACGTCGCCCATCAGTTCGGAAACCTTGCCGCGCCCGAACAACAGCATCACGATGACGCCGACGACGATCCAGTGCCAGATACTGACGCCACCCATGGCAAACTCCTCCGAATTCCAGTGCGGCGCAGGCTCCCCACCCGCGCCAAGTGCTTGTGCCGGAACCTATGTGTCCCCCGAGGCGAACACAAGAACTTCGTCCGACTGAATATCGATACCGATGTCCTCGCCTTCCCGGATCGAGCCCGGCAGCGAGACCMGTCCGACCAGCGGCTTTTCAAGCCCGCCGACGGCCAGCAGCAAATGGTCGACCTCACCCAGAAAGCGCCGCATCACCACGCGCGCCGGCAGGCAGAACCCCTTTGGCACCAGCCTGATCGCATGCGGCCTGACGCAGACCACGGCCTCCTGCCCATCGGCAAGGCCCGGTGCCGCAAATCTCCCGACCGGCGTCTCCACCGTGCCACGCTCGGCTATGCCGCTGATCTCGGTAAAATCGCAGAAAAATCGAGCCGCAAAGAGGCTGACGGGCCTCCGGTAGAGCTCCTCGCCAGTCCCGATCTGGACGATCCGCCCCGATCGCATCAGCACGATCCGATCGGCGATCCGCATCGCATCCTCGGGATCGTGCGTGACGATGATCGAGGTCGCCCCGGTTTCCTGCAGCAATGCGGCGGTTTCGTCCCGCACCACATCGCGCAAGCGCCGGTCGAGATTGGAGAAGGGCTCGTCCATCAGGAGCACGCCGGGGCGCGGCGCCACCGCTCGCGCCAGCGCCACGCGCTGCTGCTCGCCGCCTGAAAGCATATGTGGATAAGCCTCGGCCAGATCCGCCAGGCCGACACGGGCAATGGCACGCAGCGCCGTCGCCTTCGCCGAGGCATCGTCATAGCCGCGCAGGCCGAAGCGGACATTCTCGAGCACGTTGAGATGCGGGAACAGCGCGTAATCCTGGAAGACCAGACCAACGCCGCGCTTCTCCGGCTCGACGAAGGCGTCGGGAGCCGAAACGTCCTGACCTTCGAGCAGCACTTTGCCCGAGCTGGGCCGTTCGACGCCCGCCGCGAGGCGGAGCAGCGTCGTCTTGCCGCAGCCCGATTGCCCGAGCAGAGCCACGATTTCACCCGGCGCGATCGCGAGCGTCACGTCCTCGAGCGCCGTCACATCACCGAAGCGCTGGGTGACGCCTTCGAAGGCGAGCGACATTGGAATGGCCGCGCCCGCTGTCCCGCGCCTGCCCCAACTCAGCCACCGCGCCACGCCCTCGCTACGCGCCAAAGAATGCTCCATCGAAACCACGCGTCAGCCCGGCGAAGCGCGGCTGAGAACCGGCGTCCATGCCGAACCTCGGTCGCAAGCGCGCGGCCATGGACCCATGGATCCCTGCGGTCGCCCGGGACGACAATCAGGGACTGTCCCCCGATTTCACTCGTCCGGGGTGTGGGGCGGCCCGTCGCCGTCGTCAAGCGGGGTAAAGAGGTCCCCAAGCGGATCCTCATCCTCCTGCAGGTCGAGACCATCATCGGGGATCGGCACGGTCAGGTCCTTCGAGAGCCGCCCCTCGATGAAGCCCGAGCCCTTCAGTTCGTCCAGGCCAGGGAGGTCGTCGATGCGGTCGAGCCCGAAATGATCAAGGAAGCCCGGCGTCGTGCCGTAGGTCACAGGCCGGCCCGGCGTCCGACGCCGCCCGCGCAGCCTGACCCACCCGGCTTCGAGCAGGATGTCGAGCGTACCTTTGGCGGTGGCAACGCCCCGGATCTCCTCGATCTCGGCCCGTGTCACCGGTTGATGATAGGCAATGATCGCCAACACCTCGAGCGCCGCCCGCGACAACTTGCGCGGCGGCTCCGCCTCGGCCGCCAGCAGGTAGCCGAGGTCCGGTGCGGTCCGAAACGCCCATTTTCCGGCGACCTGCCGCAAATTGACGCCACGCGTCGCGTAGATGTCTGTGAGTCGGGCAAGGAGCTGCCGTACGGCGACGCCGGACGGCACGGAATGGCGGAGTTCCTCTTCCGAGAGCGGTGCAGCCGATGCGAAGAGCAGCGCCTCGACGATGCGCAGCGACTGGGCGAAGAGCTGCGCCTCGCTCCCCACGTCATCGTCGATCCGCTCAGGCGCCGCAGACATCGTCACCGAGCCATCATAGCGGCAGGGTCGGCGGCCGCGCCGAGCGCCGCCGGATATAGAGCGGCGTGAAGGCACCATCCTGGCGCAGATCGAGAATTCCCTCGCGCACCATCTCCAGCATGGCAGACAGCGCGGAGGCACGAACGGTCGCGCGCATTTCGCTTTGCGGCAGCCCGTGGCTCGCCATGTAGCGGGTCAGGTAGGGGTCGATCGCCGTCCAGTCCGCCGCCTCGCCGACCAGTCGCTGCAGGACCTCCCGCGCCTCGACCAGGGACCAGACCATGCGATGCCCGACGGAGATATGGCTTTGCGCCCGCTTCTGGCGCTGCTGGCCATAGGCCGAGAGCAGATCGTAGAGTTCGGCCTCCCAGACCGGGCGGGCGCCGGCAACGATCGGCTCCGGCGCACCACGGGCGAAGACGTCCTGTCCCAGCCTTTCCCGGGACGCCAGCCGCCGCGCCGCCGCGCGGATCGCCTCCAGCCGGCGCAACCGCAAAGCCAGCGCCGTCGCCAGATCCGCGGCACTCGGCCCCTCGCCCTTCGGTGGTTCGGGCAAAAGCAACCGCGACTTCAGATAGGCGAGCCAGGCCGCCATCACGAGATAGTCAGCGGCAAGCTCAAGCCTGAGCGCCCTCGCCTGCTCGACGAAGGCTAGATACTGCTCGGCAAGCGCCAGGATCGAGATGCGGTGCAGATCGACTTTTTGCCGCCGGGCCAGGTCGAGMAGCAGGTCGAGCGGGCCTTCATAGCCGTCGACATCGACGAGCAGCGCCGGCTCGCCGTCAGTGCGTGCCGGCCTGGCCTCGTCCTCGAACGGCAGTTCGGCGTCCATTCCCGCCGCATCCCCAAGCTGTCACCCCTGAGAACGCAGGTTCCGACTATCGGCCGCCCAACGCAAGGGCGCTGGTCAGCCGGGCGCGCGCAGCCTCCACATCGAGCGGCTCGGGCTCATGCCGGATCCGGGCGAGCGCCATCGCGGCGCGGCGGGCCCGTGCCCCCGTCATGTCCGGCACAGCGCCGGCAACGGCGATCATCTCCTCCATGATGCCGTGGCAATGCAACACGACGTCGACCCCGGCGCGGATCGCCGCCCGCGACTTCTCCGCGAAGCTGCCTGAGAGCGCCTTCATCGAGATGTCGTCGGTCATGATCAGGCCGTCGAAGCCGAGTTCGCCGCGCATGATCTCCTTGACGACCCGACGCGAAACCGTGGCCGGATGCCTTTGATCGAGTGCCGTGAACACGACATGTGCCGTCATTGCCATCGGCATGTCGGCGAGATGTCGGAACGGCCGGAAATCATGCCCGCGCAGCGCCTCGAGCGAGGCGTCGACGACCGGCAGGTCATGATGGCTATCGGCCCGCGCCCGGCCGTGGCCGGGCATATGCTTGACCACGGGGATCACCCCGCCCGCCAGGAGTCCCTCCGCCGCCGCGCGGCCGAGGCGCGCGACCATGTCGGGGTCATGGGCATAGGCGCGGTTGCCGATCACGTCATGGCTGCCGGAGACCGGCACGTCGAGTACCGGCAGGCAATCGACATCGATGCCGACGGCCTTGAGATCATGCGCCATCAGCCGTGCCGAGAGCCGCACGATCTCGCGCTGTTGCACGGGGTCGTTGATCCCAAGGAAGGCTTGCGCCGGCGGATAGGCCGGCCAGTGTGGCGGCCCCATCCGCTGCACCCTGCCACCCTCCTGGTCGATCAGGATCGGCGCATGCCAGCCCACGGCCTCCCGCATTTCCGCGGTCAGCGCCGCGGTCTGTTCCGGGGTCTGGGTGTTGCGTTTGAAGACGATAAAGCCCCAGGGCCTGGCATCGCGGAAGAAGGCGCGTTCGTCAGGGGTGAGGCTGGTGCCGAGGCAACCGGCAATGAAGGCGCGGGATTTCATGAAGCAGGCCCGAGGCGGATTGCAAAGCAGCGGAAGCCGTCTTCTCGCATGATTCCCGCTCTGGCGCCTTAACGGAAGAAGCCCGGGACCAACTGGCCCCGGGCTTCGCTCTCGACCTATTTGGCAGAGCCCAGGAGGCTCAGCACATCGAGGCTCAGCGCATCTGCTGCGCCATGCCGGCGTTGAACGCGTCGAAGGGCAGTTCTGCAACACGGAACCAGAGCTGTTCCTTGCGCCAGTAAGGCAACCACGAATCATAGAAGGTCTTGAAGGCCGGATTGCTGGCCGCAAGCTCGCCATAGAGCGCCTGCGCTTCCTTGAAGGCGGCGACCATCACGTCCTGCGGAAACGGCCTGAGCTCAGCGCCGCTGGCGACGAGGCGCAGCAGGGCGTCGGGATTGCCGTGGTCATATTTCGCGACGCAAAGCGCGTTGGCCTCGGCGCAGGCCGCTTCCACGATCGCCTTGTACGAAGCGGGCAGCGCGTTCCACTTCTCCAGGTTCACGATGAAGCTGACATTGGCGCAGCCCTCCCAGAAGCCGGGATAGTAATAGTACTTGGCGACGCGCTGGAAACCGAGCTTCTCGTCGTCGAGCGGACCTGAGAATTCGGCTGCGTCGATCGTGCCGCGCTCCAGCGCAGGATAGATATCGCCACCGCCGATCTGCTGCGGCACGACGCCCAGCTTCGCCAGGATCGTGCCACCGAGGCCGGCAATCCGGAACTTCAGGCCCTTCAGATCCTCGACCGTCTTGATCTCCTTGCGGAACCAGCCACCCATCTGCGCGCCGGTATTCCCCGAGGGGATGGTGTGGAGGTTGTAGGTCTTCATGAAGGCGCGGCAGAGCTCGAGCCCACCGCCCTGATAGAGCCAGGCATTGTGCTGGCGGGTGTTCAAGCCGAAAGGCAGCGAGGTCTCGAAGGCGAAGGCCGGGTTCTTGCCAATGTAGAAACTCGACAGCGTGCTGCTGCACTCGACGGTGCCGTTCTGGACGGCATCGAGCGCCTGCAATGCCGGCACGATCTCACCCGGCGCGAAGACCTGGATCTGGAACTGGTTGTCCGTCGCTTCCGCGACGCGCTTGGCGATCTGCGTGCTGATGCCGAACAGCGTGTCGAGGCTCTTCGGGTAGCTCGAGGTCAGGCGCCAGCTGACCTTCGGCTGGGCCTGCGCGATGGCCGGCGCAGCGATGGTCACGCCACCGGCTGCGACTCCGGCGCCTGAGGCCTTGACGAAAGTACGGCGATCCATGGATGTCCTCCTGAGTTCGGTGTCATCGTTTCAGGGCATGCCCTACCCGGATTCGACGCGTGCGTCTTTGACCGCGATCCCGGACGCCCAGCCCCTGCCAACACAGCACGACATAACACCGCCCCCTGTCCGCGACACACGGCAAAGGAAAACCGCCGGTGGCAGAAGCCACCGGCGGTCTGATCATCTCGAAGTTGGCAATCAGTTCTTGGCGATGAAGCACTGGCCGCCGGCAGCCTGAAGCTGCGTGCACATCGTTGCCGCATCCTCGCGGGAATACGGCCCGATGCGCAGGCGATAGACGGTCTTTCCGCCAGCGAGATCCGTCTTCTTGACGATCGGCGACTGGCCGCCGAGCTGGCCGGGATATTTGCGCTGCAGGGCCGCGAATGCGGCGCGTGCTTCCGCTTCGCTGCCGGGGGCAGCGAGCTGCACGGCAAAGTCGCCGGTGCCGCTACGGATCGCGGCGGTCGCCGGAGCAGGCGTCGCAGCGGGAGCCGGTGTCGGAGCAGCACTTGCAACACGCACCGGCGCGGCCGGAGTGGTCGCCGGCGCAGGGGTCGCGACGCGCTCCTGAGCCTTCGGAGCTTCAGGCGCCACGGCCGGCGTCGCAGCCGTACGCTGCCGCGGCGGATTGGTGCTCGCGGTCGAGGATGGATTGAGCGGCAGGTTCCCGCCGAGCCTGGTCGGCGCTGCGCCGGTCGCGAGCCCTGACGCGCCGTTGCTATAGGCCGCGTTCGCGCCGGGCGGAGGCGCCGGCGTGCCATCGGGACGGATCGAGACGGTACGCACCCGGCGCGGCTCGCCGAGGCCTGGTACGCTGGACGTTGCGATCAGACCAGCTTCGGCCGGCGAGACGGAGCCGCGCTCGGGAGCCGCCGGAGCCTGGGCCAACGGATTGCCGTTGGCGCCTGCCTGCGGCGTCGAGCCGAGCCCCGGCATGACCATCCGGCCCGGCATCGTGCGTGCCGCCTGCTGGATATCGACCGGCTGCTCCTCCCGGCTGACGACCTTGGTCGGGTTCGACGGGCTGTCCCCAGCACGCTCGTAAATCTGCTTGTTCTGATTCGGAATCTCGGCGCCGCCGGGATTGGTCGGCGCAACCTTGCTCGGGCCGCCATCGGCCGCGATGACCGGCGGC
>NZ_JBFTRC010000169.1:0-12368 GCF_056399325.1 Allobosea sp. 01N443 | reverse complement strand
CCTCACGGCCTGACGGCGCCGCACGCCGTCGATCGCGTCCAGACTCATCCGGCGGTTGCCTCGGGGGCAGCCGCCCCCGGGCGCACCTCCCTTTCCGGGGATCACGCGGCCCACCACGGTGGAGCTCTCTGTCTAAAATAAAATACGGAAAATCTTATTGCGATATTCATGTGCGCGAATAAGCTCGGGAAAACGAGGGAGAGCGCGATGAGAGATGAGCAGGATGCCGCAGAGGCACCTGAGCGTTCCGAAAGCGAAGAGGACAATCGGGCGCGCATGCTTGCCAGCCCGATGTTCGTCGGCTCGTTGCAGCGCGGCTTCGCGGTGCTGGAGGCCTTCACTCCCGATCAGCGCGAGATGGGCATCACCGAGATCGCAGCCGCGACCGGTCTCGACAAAAGCGCAGCGCAGCGCTTCACGTTCTCGCTCTATGCGCTTGGTTATCTCGAGAGGAATCCGGCGACCCGCAAATACAGTCTGTCGCGGCGCGCGCTTGGGTTCGCCTATGCCTATCTGCGCAGCGATCCGCTGGTCGAGGTGGCGACCCCCTATCTCGCCGACCTCCGCCAGAACTGTCAGCAGCGGGTCGATCTCAGCGTTCTCGACGGCACCGACATTCTCTACGTCGTGCGTCTGCAAAGCCAGCGGGAGGCGTTCGGCGCAACCTTGGTCGGCCGCCGCATCCCCGCCTTCTGCGCGTCCGGCGGCCGGGCCATGCTGTCGCGCCTGCCGGAGACGGAAGCCCTGGCTCTGGTCGAACGCAGCAACCGCAGGCAGCTGACGCCCTATACCGTCACCGATGTCGATCAGATCATGGCTGCGATCGACCGCGCCCGGACGGATGGGTTCGCGATCTCCGTGCAGGAAACCCTGGTGGGCGAAATCGTGGTCTCGGCACCCGTGGTCGATATGCGCGGCTTGCCGCGGGCTGCGGTTCACATCGCCATGTCCTATGCCGAATACGACGAGAGCACGGTGCGCGAGCGGTTCGCACCGCTGGCTGTCGCGACTGCGCGCCTGATCGCCGGTGGTGGCTACTAGCGATGAGCGGCTACCCACCCACTCATTACGCGGCGACGCGAACCGACGACGCGCGCTGGCCGGGGCTGGACGGAGATCACGAGACTGAGACCTGCATTGTCGGCGGCGGCCTTGCCGGCGTCGCAGCCGCGCTGGCGCTGGCCGAGCGCGGGCGGTCCGTCATCCTGCTGGAGGCGCACCGCATCGGCTGGGGCGCATCGGGACGCAATGGCGGTCTTGCCACGCGCGGCTATCCGATTGCGATGCCGGCCCTGGCCGATCGCCTCGGCATCGACGAAGCCTGGGCGCTCTGGCGGCTGAGCAGCGAGGCGCTCGCCATCGTTCGTCGCCGGGCCGAAGCGCTCGGTCCGACGGTGCTCGTCGGCCACGGCGCCCTGCGGTGCCGGATGGCGGAACACCCGGACAGCCTGGGCTTCTATGTCTCAGCCATGAACGAGCGCTTCAATGCGGGCCTCGTTCATCTGCCGGCGGCCCAGCTCGGCGCGATGCTCGCGACCGATCGCTATGCCGACGGTTATCTCAATCCCTCGTCGCTTCAGCTGCATCCGCTGAATCTGGCGCGTGGCATGGCAACCGCTGCGGCGCAGCACGGTGCACACCTGCACGAAGGCGCCGCCGTCGTCTCGCTGAAGCGCCGGGGCACGGCCTGGACCGTCACGACGAAGGTCGGCGCCGTCTCCGCCCGTCATGTCGTGCTTGCCGGTGGCGCGCATCTCGGCCTGCTCCACAGGCGCCTGGGACTTGCGACGGTGCCGGTCGCGAGTTTCGTGATGACGACGGAGCCCGCACCCGAGCGCATCAGGCAGGCGATCGCGACCGACGCCGCCGTCTCGGATACGCGCGTCGCCACTGATTATTATCGCGTCCTGCCCGACGGACGGCTGCTCTGGGGCGGGCGGGCGAGCGCGCTTGAACCCAACGCGGCGCGGCTGGCGCGGCTGCTGCGTGGCGACATGGCGCGGATCTATCCGCAACTCGCCGATCTGAAGGTCGAGATGGCGTGGGGCGGCCTGATGCCGATCGCCCGGCACCGCATGCCGGTGATCGGCCCCCTGGAACAAGGACTATGGGCTGCCGCCTGTTTTGGCGGCCTGGGCCTGGTGAACACCACGCTCGCCGGCGAGCTGATCGCCGGCGCCATCGCCGACGGTGACGACCGCCACCGGCATTTCGCGCCATTCGGGCTGCCTTTCGCTGCAGGCTCGGCTGGCCGGGCCGCATTCCAGTTCATCTATTGGCGCCATCAGCTCGGCGACCAGTTCCAGCAGATGCGGCGGCGAGCATCGCGGCCGGCAAAGGAAACCCCATGACCGATGCAGCCGTCGCCATCTCGTCGGTACGCAAGACCTTCGCCGGCGCCAGTCAGCCTGCGCTGGGCGGCGTCTCGCTCGATATCCTGAAGAACGAGTTCTTCACGCTTCTGGGCCCGTCGGGCTGCGGCAAGACAACCCTGCTGCGCATGATCGCCGGATTCGAAAATCCGGATTCGGGCGCGATCCTGCTCGATGGCACGGCAATGGAGCGCACGCCGCCGAACCGCCGGCCGGTCAATACGGTTTTCCAGAGCTACGCCCTGTTTCCCCATATGAGCGTGGCGCAGAACATCGCCTTCGCGCTCGAGATGCTCGGCCGGCCGCGCGAGGCCATTCGGGCGCGCGTTACCGAGATGATGCGCCTGCTGCGCCTCGACGGCCTGGGCGACCGCCGGCCCGCCCAGCTCTCGGGCGGACAGCAGCAGCGTGTCGCCCTCGGGCGGGCGCTGGCGCCTGAACCGAAAGTGCTGTTGCTGGACGAGCCGCTGTCGGCGCTCGATCTCAAGCTGCGCAAGGAGATGCAGATCGAGCTCAAACGGCTTCAGACCGAAACCGGCATCACCTTCGTCTTCGTCACCCATGACCAGGAGGAAGCGCTGACGATGTCCGACCGCGTCGCCGTGATGCGCGGCGGCGCCGTCATGCAGATCGGGCGACCAGCCGATATCTACGAGCGCCCGGCCAATCTCTTCGTTGCCGAGTTCATTGGCGAGGCCAATCTCCTGCCTGCGATATGCGTCGATCGAAGCGGGGATGGCGGGAGCTTCCGCCTGGCTGGCGCGTCAGACGATGATGGCCCGATCGCCGTCGCCGATGCCGGCCTCCTTGCGCCGGGCGAGAAGGCGATGCTCGTCGTGCGCCCCGAACGCGTCGCCGTCGTGCCGGCGCAGACATCGCGCTTGCGCGGTCAGGCCCGCCAGGCCGTCTATCGTGGCAGCGATCTGATGCTGCATGCGTCTCTGCCGGGCGGGGCCCTGTTGCGGGCCCGCCTGCCGGGAGATGCCGATGTCACGGCCCTGATCGGGCAGGTCAGCGGCTTTGCCTTTCCGAGCGATGCCGTCAGGGCCTTTGCGGCATGAACGAGCTCCGCTCCCGCGATATCGCACTCACCGCGCCGGCCGCGCTGTTCCTCGTGGCCTTCATGGTCGCGCCGCTTCTGCTGATGGTCTACGTCTCGACGCTGGAGCGCGCACCCTTCGGCGGCGTGCTCTGGGGCAGCCATACCGCTGTCGCCTACGAGAAGCTGCTGCTCGAGCGCGATCTGCTCGGCGCGCTCTCCTTCAACAGCGACTATATCGCGATCTTCGGCCGCTCATTCCGTCTCGCGGCGATCACCACGGTGCTGACGCTCGCCATCGGCCTGCCGACTGCGCTCTACATGACCACGCTGTCGCCGCGCCGCGCCGCCATCATCCTGTTTCTGGTGACGGTGCCGTTCTGGACCAATCTCCTGGTGCGCAACTTCGCCTGGATCCTGATCCTGCGGAATGGCGGCCAGCTCGACAGCCTGCTGCTATGGCTCGGGATCACGAGCCAGCCGCTCGACATCCTCTACACGCCATGGGCCACCGGGATCGGCCTGACCTACTCGTTCCTGCCCTTCATGATCCTGCCCGTCTATGTGGCGCTGGAGCGGATCGACCGGCGGCTGATCGAAGCGGCCTTCGATCTCGGCGCCGACCGGATCCGCGTCCTCACCCGCGTCGTGCTGCCCTTGGCGATGCCGGGCATCGTCGCGGGCGCGGTTCTCGTCTTCGTGCCCTGTCTCGGCGCCTATGTCAGCCCGGAGCTGCTCGGCGGCGGCAAGTCGCTGATGATCGGCAATCTCGTGCAGGCCCAGTTCGGCGCGTCGCGCAACTGGCCGTTCGGAGCGGCGCTGGCGCTGGTGCTCGTGCTCATCCTGCTCTTGTCGCTGGCGCTGCTCGCGCTGGTGCGGCGGCGTGCGGAGCGCCTGTCATGATGCGCGACCAGAGCCTGCTGCGCATTCCCGGCGCCAGCGTCATCGCCGCGCTGGCGCTCGTCTTCCTGTATCTGCCGATCGTGACGCTCGTCGCCTTGTCGTTCAATGCCAGCGACCTGACGACGATCTGGACCGGCTTCAGCGTCAGATGGTACGCGGCGGTCCTCGACAATGGCGACATGCTGCGCGCGGCCAAGAACTCGCTGATCACGGCGAGCATTGCCACGGTGCTGGCGACGGCGGCGGCGACCGCCGCAACGCTTGGCGTCGCGCGCACGCGTTCGGCCTATCGCGGTGTCGTCGAAGGCTTGCTCGGACTGCCGCTGCTGGTCCCCGAAATCGTCACGGCGGTGGCGCTGCTGCTGCTCTTCGTGCTGATCGGGGCGCCGCTCGGCCTGCTCTCGGTCATCCTTGCGCACACCGTGTTCTGCATCCCCTTCGCCTATTATCCGATCCGCTCTCGCCTTGCGGGCCTCGACCCCGCTCTGATCGAGGCCGCGAGCGATCTCTACGCCTCGGCATGGCAGCGGTTCCTGCGCATCGAGCTGCCATTGCTCGGCCCCGGCATTCTCGCCGGCGCGCTGCTCGCCTTCATCAGCTCGCTGGGTGATTTCGTCATCACCTATTTCGTCGCCGGTCCCGGCGCCACGACGCTGCCCGTCTACATCTTCGGCATGATCCGCATCGGCGTCACGCCCGAAGTCAACGCACTCTCGGCGATCCTGCTTCTCACCTCGATCGCCGTGATCGGCGTCGCCTTCCTGCTCGGACGGCGGCCCGCCAGTCAACACAACGGAGGATAAGCGTCTTGAAACATTATTTCCGTCTTGCCATGGCGGCCCTGGCGATCGCCAGCGCACCAGGTATCGCGCTGGCCCAGTCCAAGCAGCTGCTGCTGTACAGCTGGGCGAATTATGTGCCGCCGGATCTGCTCAAGCGCTTCGAAGCCGAGACCGGCGTCAAGGTCAGCGTCGACGTCTATGACAGCAACGACACCATGCTGGCCAAGCTGCAGGCGGGCGGCGGCGGCTACGATATCGTCGTGCCGACCAATTCCGTGCTCGCCACCATGATCCGCTCCAACCTGCTGCAGAAGGTCGATGCGGCGAAGCTCGCGAATTTTGGAAATGTGAAGGCGCCGCATGATCGCCCCGATGCCGATCCGGGCCGCGAATACTCCGTTCCCTATCTCTGGGGCTCGACCGGCTTCACCTATGATTCCGCCAAGGTTCCCGGCGGCAAGCTGGCGGAGAGCTGGAAGGAATTCTTCGAACCGCGCCCCGAACTCGTCGGCAAGATCGCCGCGCTGAATGATCAGGGCGAAATGTTCAGCGCCGCGGCGATCTATCTCGGCCTCGATACCTGCACCGAGAACCCCGCCGATGCCCAGCGCATCCTGGAGCTTCTGGCGAAGCAGAAGCCGAGCGTGAAGATCTATTCCTCGACCGGCACGATCGATCGTGTCGCAGCCGGTGAGGTCGCGCTGCATCAGCAATGGAACGGAGCCTCGCACCGCGCCCGGGCCAAATTGCCGACTGCGGTCTTCGTCTATCCGACCGAGGGGATGAACCTGTGGGGCGACAATTTCGCCGTGCCGAAGGGCGCTGCGAACCCGGAGAACGCCAAGCTGTTCCTGAACTGGATGATGGACCCACGGAACGCCGCCGAAGCCTCGAATTTCAGCGGTTACAACAACGCCATCAAAGGTTCGGATGCGTTCATGACGGCCGAGCTGCGCGACAATCCCGCCATCAACCCGCCCGAAGCGTTGATGACGCGTTTCCGGCCGGTGAAGGATTGCTCACTCAAGGCGCGCGAGCTGCGCGACGGCGTCTGGACGCGCCTGCGCCGCTGACAGAGGACGGAGAGGCGTGCCGAAGGCCGCCTCTCCGCTTTCTTCGCTCCCACCAGGCTCGCCACCGAACAGCCTCGGGATTCCGCGCCCCCAGCCGACGAGGCGTCGCTCGTGCCCTGCGTCGCGCAGCTGACCGCTGAGGCTACGTCTCATCGCGCCCAGGCAGGTTGTTGCTCGAGCCCCTATTGTGTTGCGGCCGAACTTGGCCTTTTCTTCCTGAAGCTCGCCCAGTCATCCATTCCTACCTTCCATAATCTGCCGATCGAATCCGGAGGCCGGCAAAAGGTCTCAAACCGGATTGCCTTTGAAAGTGGAGAAGCCCGATGTTGAAGCAAATGAGCTTGGTCCTTGCAGTCTCGCTGGCGGTGGGGGTTGCGGGCTGCGCGACCGGTCCGACCGTGACAAGCCAGACAGTCATCGTCGCCGGCGTCGGCCCGGTGGAAGTCGAGCAGCTTGATGTCGAGGTTGCCGAGGTGAATCCCGCCGAGCGCATGGTGATCGTCCGGCAGGGCCGCCAGACCTGGCCCGTCGCGGTGCCGTCCGTGTTCGGCGATCTGCAGAATATCAACGCCGGTGACAACGTCCGGATCCGACGCGTCGAGGGCGTGATCCTTGGTGCCAAGCGCGCTCGGAAAGGCGCCAAGCCGACAATCGTCTATACCGAGGCGGTCAGCAGCCCCAGCTTCCAGAACCTGCCGGACAAGTTCATCGTGCGGACACTGACCGTAACCGCGAGGTTCGAGAGTTTCGATCCGGCGACAGGCGTCGTGAACTATGTCGGGCCGCTTGGACCGCGGACGCGTGAAGTCACGGATCCCGGCATTCAAGACGCGATCAGGCGCCTGAGGCGTGGCGATATGGTGGAGCTTACCTTCGCTGAAGGCTTCCACTTCCAGAAGAACTGAGCCCGTCGGCTCACCGCCGCCTGCCTATGCCAGGTGCGAGTTCCCCTCCGGAAGGAGGCGAGCATCGCGCCTGGTCGCAGCCGGGGCGCCACTCCTGCGACCAGGATGTCCTCAGCGAGGACGGGATGCATCCAGCCTTCGAGAGCGGGCCAACCTCCCGACCTCCGGTGACGGCGCCAGACCCATCAGGCACGGACGCTGCCTCACCGTCCACGCCGCTCCCGCACAGCCTTGCCCTCTACCATGTCACGCGCAGCCCGGCCGTCGCGGAGTGGGCGGTGACATCGCTGTTCAGACTGGCGTCGTAATCGGCGAACAGGGTCAGGTTGCGGTCGATCTGGAGCGAGAGGCCGGCGCCGATGACCGCGCTGTCGCGCGCGATCCGGGCACCCTGCACCGGGAAGCCTGCGGTCGGGGCGCCGATGAAGGACGCGTTCAGCACCATCGTGTCGTCGAGGAATTCATGCTGCCAGCGCCCGCGCGCCTCGACCGCGAGGCGGCCGGAGCCGATGTCGAAGCTCTTCGCCAGACGCAGGCCAAGGCTGCCGAGCAGGCTTTGCGCCGATTGCGACCGGGTCGTCAGGCCAATGCTGCCCGCGCCGGTCTCGCTGAAGCCGTCCTGGTGCAGATAGGTGTAGCGCAGTCCGGCCAGCGGCTCGATCTTAGACCAGCCGAGATCGATGCCATAGCTGGCCGCCAGCGCGCCGCTGAGGCGGTCGCCATCGTACGCGGCGCGGGCCTGGCGCGACAGGCCACCGAAGGCGATGCTGCGCTCGCTGTCGAAGCCGAGGCGGGCATAACCCAGGATGCCGTCGAAGCGCAGCGGGCCGCTGGCATAGCCGCCGTACAGCGCGCCCTCATAGGCCGTGACGCTGCCATTGCCGCCAAAATTGCGGAAATCGCCATCTGTGCTGGAATAGCCGACGCTGACGCCGGCCAGGAACGCGGGCGTGAACTGCCGGTCGACGCCGGCGATCGCGCCGCCGCCCCGATACGTGCCGCCGCCCGCATTCGCGTCGCCGCCAAGCTTGCCGAACAGGCCGTAGCCACGCAGCCAGGCGCTGCTCTGCGGCGCGACCGGGGCGGCCGGGAGCTGCCTCAGCATCGCCGCCAGCGGGTTGTTGGTCGCGCCCGGCGCATAGGCCATCGCCGAACTCCACTCGCCGCTGGGCCCGGTCTGGCCGGCGCGCAGCGCAGTCAGGCGCCGCTCGATCATTCCTGCAAAGGGCAGGAAGCCGCCGAGCGCCAGCGTGCCGAGATTGGCCTGCGTCTCGCCAGACAGCGCGGCCAGAGCGCGCTGCGCGCCGGCGCGCGTGCCGGCCGCCTGCAGTAGCCCCGCCACCTCGCGCAGGTCGCGGTCCGCGCCGGCGAGCCCGCGCTCCAACCCGCTGCCAGCCGCGCACTGGTTGGCTGAGGCGCAGACCTCCGGCGTGTCGAACGGCAACGTGCGGATGTCGAGATAGGCGACGCGGGGCTCATAGTGCAGGCTCGCCCGAATGAAGGCGGCCGTGCCGTCGCCGGCCGGCCCCTCGACACCGTCGAAGCGGCCGCTGATCCCCTGACCGGCGCTCAGCACGGGCGCGGTCAGGGAGCGCGGCAGAAGCCGGTTCTCGGCGGTGAAGGCGACGCGGCCGGCGAGGCCCGCCGAGCCGGCGACGGCGAGATGGTTGAGGCCCCCTGCGCCGTCGATCTGCTGGACCAGCGCGCCCTCGGGCCGCTGCACATAGTTGCCGTTGACCGTCAGCATGCCGACGCCATAGGCATCGCCCGCCCAGACGGCGCCGGCATTCTCGACGGAGCCGTTGATCACGCCGGTGCCGGCCAGCACGCCGAACCCGCTGACCGTGGTCGGGGAGGCAATGCTGCCCATCACCGAGAGGAAGCCGCCCTCGACGCGTGTTGCCCCGGCATAGGAGCTGTGCCCCGACAGCACGAGTTCGCCGCCGCCGCGCTTGACCAGGCCCCCTGCCCCGACGATGTCGTTCTCGAAGAATGCGACACCCCCTGGCTGCTCGATGACGAAGTCGCCCCAGTCGAAGCGGCCGGGACCGAGCACCGCCTTGCCGACGTCGAGCAACCCGTAGCCGAAGATCTCGTCCACCCCCGGCGGACCGATGTCCCGCGCCGTCCCCAACAGCGTCTGGCGCACCTGATCCGCCGTGAAGAACGGAAACATCTGCCAGACCAGGGCCGCGGCGCCGGTGACATGCGGCGCTGCGAGCGAGGTGCCGGAGACCTTGGAGTAGCCGCCGCTGGTGTTGGCCACAACGATGGGATCATCGGGAAATTCGGTGTCGAACCAGTCGCCGCCACCGGGCGCCGTCAGACACCAGTTCTTGGCCACGCCGCAGCGGTTGGTATACCAGGGCTCGTAGCCGTTCGCATAGCCCGCCACAGCCAGCCAGCCGCGCTCCAGCTCCGGGAAGAGATGCGGCAGTCCAGCCTGGGCACTCGGCTGGTTGAGACCCTGGTTCGCCGTGCCCCAGATGCTGAGAACGCCCGCAGCGACGGCGCGCCGATAGGCGGGGATGTCTGACGCATTCTCCGCCAGGTAGCTGTCCGCAGTGAATGCCGTAACCGGGCGGTCATCGCCGTAGCTGTTATTGATGATACGGACGCCGCGCGCCTGCAGGTCGGCATAGGCGCGTGCCGCGAAATCCAAATCGATCCATCCCCGCGCGTCTTCTGCTCCGGCCACGATGAGCGAGGCGCCAGGCGCGACGCCGTGCATGCCGCTGCCGTCACGGTTGGCGGCGATGACTGATGAAACCATCGTGCCGTGCCCGTCGCGATCGATCGCCTGCACCGTTCCGGTGGGATAATCGTAGCCTCCGGCGTAACGTCCGGTGAACTCGGAATGGCCGGCGAAGATGCCGGTATCGATGACCCCGACCAGGACACCGGTGCCATCGACGCCTCGGGCATAGGCCTTCGCGGCGTTGATCGTGTCCAGGCCCCATTGCGCCAGATATTCCGGCGTCCGCCACGTGTTCGGATCGGTCAGGAGACCTGTCGACTGGGCAGCGGCTGCGCTCGTCAGGACTGTCGTCAGCAACAGGGCGGCGACGGCGGGCTTGGCTCGGACAGGCAAGGGCATCCTCGGGCGGGAGCAAAAAGCCTCCGCACGGAGACTTATGTCCGCAGTTTCGAGATTCCGCCCGCGGCGCTCAATACGGCAAATGCCGTATTTCGTCCGGTGATTCCGCAGTTTTCGCCTCGCCGCGCGATGGCGCCGTCCACGGGGTCCGCGGGCTCCATGTCATCGATGCTTGGGTGATGCCCTGCGCACCCCGAGGCCAATACCAACCTGCCCACCATGATGCTGGCGGGAAAACCGGCGGATGGTCTGGTCTGAAGCAGCCTCATGGCGCAACAAGCGGAGCTGTCATCCCCTTGAGGTCAAAGGACGCCAGGCGCCTGTCCCCAGCCCCCTGTTCAGTCCACGCCAGCGCAACTCAGCTCACCCGCAGCATATCGCTGCCATCGCCGAGATAATGCAGGACATCGCGCGGGATCGAGGGGTCGTCGGGCTGCAAGGTCGTGGCGATGGCCATGTCCTCCCTGCCGATCAGGCCGGCGCGGCGATAATGCAAGGCGGTCCGGGTCGCATAGGGCTCGCGCAGCATGGTCGCCGCGATGCCGCTGGCGATGCCGAACATGAACTTGGTCTTGCTGCGCTGAACCGGCATCAGGATCGAGGTCGTCAGCTCGTTCTTCTGGACGCTCTCGAAATCGAAGAAGAAGATCCGCCCGGCCAGCGGCACCGTGAAACCGTGATATTTGAAGATGTAATCCGTCTTCCCGCGCGCTTCCGCGCTCGGAAAGCGTTCGAGATAGCAATGCTGGTAGAGGTTCTCGTTGCGGTAGATGCAGAGCAGCGAGCGGATGATCGCGCCCTTGTAAATCGATGAATACTGGTAGCGGTCATAGACCCCCGCAATATCGGGCGTCTCCCGCTTGGCGCCGAGTACGGCTGCATTCATGAAGGCATCGAACTGGCGCGAGCCGCGCAGCCGTTCCAGCACCGGGAAATAATTGCCGTCGACAAGCATCCGGACCTCGTCGGGGTCGGCGAAGAGCACGGCGATGCCCAGTCCGAAGAACTGCGAGATCAGCCGGATATTGCCGGGCGACGGCAGATGCACGCCCGAGAGGTATTTGTTGAACTGCTGCCGGTTGAGCCCGATCTTCTGGCAGACCGCCGTGATCGAGCTGTGCCGCTCGCAGAGGAACCTCAGGTTCGCCGAAAATCGTTCCACCCCATCCGGTCTCAAAGCGCCCCGCCCCCCAAGCATCAGCAGCATGATGACGCGATCACTGCGTCACTTCGCGTCAGCAATCAAGCGACTGCGAAATTGTCAGCCGGCACGGTAGCGCCGAACACTTGCGCTCAGATGTGGTGTGGAAGGCAGTGATGATCAGGCGCTTGAAGACGGCGGCACGGTCCGACGATGCGGTTCAGGACAGGGCTCTCACCAAGGCGGTGGAGGAGCTTTTGGCGCAGGTCGAGACCGGCGGCGACAAGGCGGTGCGCGCGCTGGCCACCCGGTTCGACGGGCTCGACCGCGCCTCCTACCGGCTGAGCGACGCCGAAATCCGGGCCTGCGTCGATGGGCTGACGACACAGCAGCGCGCCGACATCGCATTCGCCCAGGAGCAGGTCCGCAACTTCGCGCAAGCGCAGCGCGCGGCGCTCCGGGATATCGAGATCGAGACGCTGCCGGGCGTCATCCTCGGGCACAAGAACATCCCGATCGCGAATGTCGGCTGCTATGTGCCGGGCGGCAAATATCCGCTGCTGGCATCGGCGCATATGTCGGTCGTCACCGCCAAGGTCGCGGGCTGCGAGCGCATCATCTCCTGCGCGCCGCCGTTCAATGGCGCGCCCGCCCCCTTGATCGTCGCCGCCCAGCATCTGGCCGGCGCAGACGAGATCTACTGCCTCGGCGGCGTCCAGGCGATCGCGGCGATGGCCTTCGGCACCGAGACGATCAAGCCGGTCGACATGCTGGCCGGCCCCGGCAACGCCTATGTGGCCGAGGCCAAGCGCCTGCTCTTCGGGCGGATCGGCATCGATCTCTTCGCCGGCCCGACGGAGACGCTGATCATCGCCGACGAGACGGTCGATGGCGAGATCTGCGCCACCGACCTGCTCGGACAGGCCGAGCACGGCGTCAATTCGCCGGCGATCCTGCTGACCACCTCCGAGGCGCTCGCGCGTGAGACGATGCGCGAGATCGAGCGCCTGCTCACGATCCTGCCGACGGCAAAAATCGCCCGCCAGGCCTGGGAGG
>NZ_JBFTRC010000168.1:0-13640 GCF_056399325.1 Allobosea sp. 01N443 | reverse complement strand
GCGATATCGCGCGCAGCACCGCGCATGGGCGGATCAGCCCGAGTGAGGGCCATCGATTTGGGCTTTGTCCGCCCGCGTGCAGCCGCGCCACGGCTACGCAGGAAGTCGATGGCAAATACCGCCAGTTGGGGAAGGACGTATGTTCCAAAGGAGTTGAAAAAATCTGGATCGCCGCCATCGGCCATTCCCAGACCGCCCAGCAACGTTGCGATGGTCAGTGAGAGCCCATTGGCGATGAACACGCGGGAGGTGGTGGTGAATCTGCGAATGAGCGCGGAGATGATCGTCGTCAGAATGACGGCCAACAGAAAGGCGCCGATGAATTGCCCGAACGCGATAGCCACGACAGTCTCCCCTGACCTAACGCAACCATACAGAGAGACCTGGGGCGTCCGCTAGCGGGGGATGAAGCTGGATTGTGGACGGCATGGCTGGCGAGCCGGCTAAATCCACGCACAGGCGGTCTGTTCCGGACGCGCACCGGACGATCGGCGCGCGTTGCGGCGGCGGAGATCAACTCGTCCAGGGCAGGGACCATGTCTTGACGTTGGTGAAGCTCTTCATGGCTTCGACGACGCCCTCCTTGTAGCCGAGGCCTGAATCCTTGATGCCGCCGAAGGGCGACATCTCGATGCGGTAGCCGGGAACCTCCCAGAGGTTGACGGTGCCGACCTCGAGCTCCGCGACGAAGCGCTGGATGTAGTCGAAGCGGTTGGTGCAGACGCCCGAGGACAGGCCATAGGCCGTCGARTTCGAGATCCGGATCACCTCGGCGATATCGTTCGGCACGCGGATGATCGGGATCACCGGGCCGAAGGTTTCCTCATGCACSAGCTCGCAGGYGTAGGGGATGCGGTCGACCACGGTCGGRTGGAAGAGCGCRCCCTCGGCCCGCTGGCCGTAGAGCACTTCGGCGCCTTGCGTCACGGCGTCGTCGACGCGGSCCTGGAAGAGCGCGGCCGAGCGGGCGTTGATGACGGTGCCGACATCGGTTGCCGGATCCATCGGGTTGCCGCATTTCAGCGTCTTCGCCTTCTCGACGACCAGTTTGGCGAAGGCGTCGGCGACGCTCTCGACCACCAGGATGCGCTTCACCGCGGTGCAGCGCTGGCCGGARTTCTTGGTCGCACCAGTGACCGCRAGCTCGGCCGCCTTGTCGAGGTCGGCATCCTCCATGACGATCAGCGGGTCGTTGCCGCCGAGTTCGAGCACGATGCGCTTGTAGCCGGCGGTATTGGCGATGTGCTTGCCGACCCGGACCGAGCCGGTGAAGGTCACCAGATCCGCATCGGGATCGGTGATCATCGCATCGCCCATGGTCGAGGGRTTGCCGGTGACGACCGAGAGCATCTCGGGCGGCAGGCCGGCCTCGTAGAGCACGTCGGCSAGYGCSAGCGCGGTCAGCGGCGTCAGCTCGGTCGGCTTCAGCACGAGGCGGTTATTGGTGGCGATCGCCGGCGCCAGCTTGTGGCTGACCATGTTGAGCGGGTGGTTGAACGGCGTGATCGCCGAGATCACSCCGAGCAAGGGCTGGCGCGTCGTGAAGATCTTGCGYGCCTTGCCGTTCGGCGAGATGTCGCAGGAGAACATCTCGCCATCATCCTTGATGGTGAGCTGGGCCGCAAAGGACCAGACGTCATAGGCCCGGCTCGCCTCATAGAGCGAATCCTTCCAGCACAGCCCGGCTTCGGCCGTGATCAGCCGGGCGAACTCGTCCTTGCGGTCGCGCAGCARCTCGGCCGTCTTCTGCAGGATCTGCTGGCGCTCATAGCGGGTCAGYGTCGGCTTGAAGGCGCGCGCCTTGGCGAAGGCCTCGCGGACATGCTCGGGCCGSGCCGCCGGSACSAGGCCGACGACGGAATTGTCGTAGGGATTGCGGACCTCGACCATGTCGTCGGTCGAGACGAGCTTGCCGGCGATCCGCATCGTCTCGCGCCGCACGGGCGGATTCACATTCGCGTTCATCTCAGCTCACCAGGTTGAGGGCGACGTCGAAGACGTCGAAATTGCGGAGCGTGCGCCCCTCCGGCACGGAGATCGGCCGGTTGGCGATCATCGGCACGCGCTGCTCGGTGATGCCGCCATGCGAGCGCAGCGGTTCGGTCAGCCCCGAGAGGTCGTGCCGATCCGGCGAGGTGCCGATCACCTTCGAGCGCGTCGAGACCACGACCACGTCGCCGATCCGGTCCGCCGGCAGCTCGAAACGCTCGCAGGCCTCGGCCGAGGTGACCGCGAGCGCGATGCCGTCGATGCCGGAGATGCGGGCCGCAACMTCGGTCTGGTCGGCGCCCTCGGGCAGATAGACCGTGGCGAAGGAGCCGAGCGCGCCGTGATGGACGACGTAAGGATCGGTGATCGGCAGGATCACGCGCATCGTGCCCTTGCCATACCATTCGTCCATCAGTGTTTGCAGATAGACTACGTCCGGCTCGCCATTGGGCAGATGCTTGTCGTTCATGCCGTGGTCGGCGGTGATGACGAGCGTGCAGCCGAGCGCATCGAGCCTGCCGACATAGCTGTCGAACATGGCGTAGAACGCGTCCGCCATTTCAGAGCCCGGCGCCGCCTTGTGCTGCACATAGTCGGTCGTCGAGAGATACATCAGGTCCGGCTTGAAGCTCTCCAGCAGCTTGACGCCGGCGGCGAAGACGAACTCGGAGAGATCGGCCGAATAGACCGAGGGGACCGGCATGCCGACGAAGCCGAGCACCTGATCGATGCCGTTCTCCGCCGTGTTGGCCTTGTCGGCCTTTTCCGAGGAGAAGGCGATCGCCGTGCCGCTGGTGAAATCGAGCCCCTTGCCGAGCAGGGTCCGCAGCTTGTCCTTGGCCGTCACCATCGCGACCTTGAAGCCGGCCTTCTGGAACTCCGCCAGGATGGTCGGCGCCCGCAGGAAGCGGGCATCGTTCATCATCACCTCTTCCGTGGCCTCGCGGTCGTAGAAGAAGTTGCCGGCAATGCCATGGACCGCCGGCGGGCGGCCGGTGATGATCGAGAGATTGTTCGGGTTGGTGAAGCTCGGGATCACTGAATAGGCATGCGTGCTGGTGCCGGCCCGCATGATCCGGTCGAGATTGGGCGTCAGGCCCTTGGCGCTGGCGGCCTCGATATAGGCCGGCTCCGAGCCGTCCATGCAGATCACGACCGTCGCACGCTGCGGCCGGGCATAGGCCCGCCCGTTCGCGACGATATCCGACCCGACCTTTGAATGCATGTTCATCATCTGCTCCTTCACGCCGCCGACTTCAGGCCGACGCCCATCTCGGCAAGCACGTCCGAGACCGTGGCGACGAAGGCCTTCATGTCCTGCGCGCCCAGCGCGCCGATACAGCCGATGCGGAAGCTGTCGGCGACGGTCAGCTTGCCCGGATAGATCACGTAGCCGGCGTCCTTCAGCGTGTCGTAGAAGCGCTGGAAGACGAAGTTCTTGTCCTGCGGCATGTGGAAGGTGACGATGATCGGCGCCTGGTGGTGGGCCGGCAGCAGCGTCCGGAAGCCGAGTTCCTGCATGCCCTCGATCAGGATGCGCGCATTGTCGGCATAGCGCTCGCCACGCCCGGCGACGCCGCCTTCCGTCCAGAATTCCTGCAGCGCCGCATGGAACGCGACGATGACATGGATCGGCGGGGTGAAGCGGTACTGCCCGGTGCGCTCGAAGGCGGCGTGCTGATCGTGGAGATCGAGGACCAGCGTGGTGGCGTTGCCCTTGGTCTCCGCCAGGGCGCTGCGGCGGGCGATGACGAAGCCGAGGCCGGGCACCCCCTGGATGCACTTGTTCGAAGAGGCGGCGACAGCGTCGAAATAGACCTCGCGGCTGTCGAGCGCCAGCGCCCCGAAGGCGCTCATCGAGTCGATCAGCAGGCGCCTGCCATGGCGCTTGACCAGCGCAGCCACCGCCTCGATCGGGTTGCGGATGCCGCTCGTCGTTTCGCAATGGACCACGAAGACATGGCTGATCGCCGCATCGGCGACGAGCATGCGATCGACCTCGGCAAGATCGGGCGGCATGTCCTCGGCCGTCTCGTGGGTGACGACATCGCGGCCGGCGATCTCGAGGATGCGCTTGGCGCGCTGGCCATAGGCGCCGTTGATCAGGACCAGCGCCTTGCCGCCGCGCGGCACGAAGCTCGTCAGCATGGCCTCGACCGCGAAAGTGCCCGAGCCCTGCATCGGCACGGTGACGAAGCTGCCCTCGCCATGGATGACCTTCGGCAGCTCATCCATCACGGCCTTGTTGATGCCGACGAAGGTGGCGTCCCGGGAGCCCCAGTCATGAACCATGGCTTCCTTGATCGCCTTGCTGGTCGTCAGCGGTCCGGGCGTCAGGAGGAGGGGATCACCGGTCTCGGAAACGGCGGGGCGGCGGGCTTGGGCCATGTCGATCTCGCTTGTGTCGTTGCAGCCGATGGCGAAACGGTAGGGCGAGATTTGACATAGCTCCAATACATCCTATCCATGCGATCCATAGAAAGGATCTATGGCATGGCGATCAGCTATTCCGGCCTGTCGGCGTTCCACGCGGTGGCGGAGGCCGAGAGCTTCACCGGCGCGGCCAAGGCGCGCCATGTCAGCCAGCCGACACTCTCGGCGCAGGTCCGCTCGCTCGAGGACGCCTATGGCGTGCGCCTGTTCGATCGGGCCGGCCGAAAGACCAAGCTCACCCCGCTGGGCCAGAGCCTCTTCGCCATCACGGCCCGGCTGTTCTCGGCGCAGGACGAGGCGCAATCGCTGCTTGCCGGCAGCCGGACGCTGCAGCGTGGCCATCTGCGCATTGCCGCCGACAGCGCCACCCATGTCATGGCCGCGCTGGCACGGATGCGCGAAAGCTATCCCGGCCTGACATTCTCGCTGACGATCGGAAATTCCTCCGAAGTGGTCGACCAGATCATGGATTTCGCCGCCGATGTGGCGATCACCGCGCGGCAGAGCTCGGATCCGCGCCTCCATACGGTGAAGCTGCGCGCTGACCGGCTGGTCGCCTTCATCGCCAGCGAGCACCGCCTGGCGCAGCATGACAGCATCCCGATCGAGGCCTTCGCGGGCCAGGACATCGTCTTGAGAGAACGCGGCTCGATCACGCGCGAGACCTTCGAGGCTCGCCTGTCCGAGGCGGGAATCAAGCCGGCGAACCTGCTCGAGGTCCAGTCGCGCGAGGCGGTGCGGGAGGCCGTCGCCGCCGGCTTCGGCATCGGGGTGATCTTCGAGGCGGAGTTCCGGCCCGATCCCGCGCTGAAGCGGCTGGTCATCACCGGCGCCGATTTCGCGGTCGGCGAATATGCGGCCTGCCGGGCGGAGCGCCGGCGCATTCCGCTGGTGCGCGGCTTCTTCGATACGGTCCAGGGACTCGTCGAGGCCGAGGCGACGATCGCGCGCTGAACTTTAGGCGAGCCGCATCAGCGCGAGCGCCGCGACGATGAAGCCGCAGGCGACCAGGCGCGATGCCTGCAGCGGCTCCTTCAGCCAGACATAGGCAATCACTGCGGCAAACAGCACGGAGCTCTCGCGGACGGCCGCGACAAGCGGGATCGGTGCGACCGTCATCGCCCAGATCGCGATCCAGTAGGCGCCGAGCGACAGGATGCCTCCGGCCGTGCCCTGCAGCCAGAACGGCCGCATCGCCGTCAGCGCGTCCCGTCCACCGCGCAAGGCGATATAGGCGATCAGCGGCGTGCCATTGATCACGAACAGCGCCGCCGAATAGGCGTGCGGGTCACCCGCCGCCCGTGCGCCGAGCCCGTCGACCAGGGTGTAGCCGCTGATCATGACGGCGGTCAGCGCTGCAAAACCGAGCGCCCCGGGATCGAAGGCAGCGCCGCGCCGGCGCCCGAGGACCGAGACCAGCATGATGCCGGTGCCGAGCAGGCCGATGGCGGCGAGCTGCGGCACGGCGAGGCGCTCGCCGAAGACGGCCATGGCGATCGCGGCGGTCAGAAGCGGGGCTCCGCCACGTGCAATCGGATAGATCTGGCTCATATCGGCGCGCCGATAGGCTCCGGACAGGCCGATATAGTAACCGAGATGCAGGATCAGCGAGGCGAGGAGCCAGGGCCAGGCCTCAGGCTTCGGCCAGCCCGTCACCAGCAGCACGGGGAGGGCGATAAGCCCGGACGCGAGCGAGATCATCGCCATGGCGTGGAGTGGTTCGAGCTTCACCTTGACGAAGGCGTTCCAGCCCGCATGCATCGCCGCTGCTGCGAGCACGGTGAGGAAGATCCCGAGGCTCACCGGCGCACGCTGCCTGTCGCCAGGGCATGGGCCCAGTCGTCGCGCCCGTTCTGCCGGGCGCGTGCCGCGGCTGCGTCCCAGTCATAGGCGATGGCGTGATGTTCGACCGTGATCGTGTCCGCGATCGTCACCAGCGCGAAGCGGGCATGCGGGCTTCCGCTCTCGGAGACATGGGCAGGCGGCGTCTCGTCCTCATAGGCCGGGTTCCCGACACTGCCGGGATTGACGACGACCATCCCATTGGACAACCGCAGGACCCGCGGCAGGTGGCTGTGCCCGCAGAGCAGGAGCGGCGCTTTCGCGGCGGCCAGCCGTGCCTCGACGGCGGCGGCCGTGTCGGGAAGGAGGCGGCCAGCCGCGACGGCTTCCATCAGATAGGCTTCATCGTCGCCGGGTGAGGCATGGACGCATTGCGCGCCGGCGGCGAACTGTTCTGCCGGCAGCGTGGACAACCAAGCGCGATCGGCGGCGTCGAGCCTGTCCCAGGCGAAGCGGTCGGAGCGACCGAGCCCTTCGGGCGAGGCTGCTCCCAGGGCGCGGTCATGATTGCCGCGGACGTGAAGCATCTCGGCCGCCCTGAGCCGCGCGACCGTCTCTGCCGGCCATAACGGGCCCGAGGCGCAATCGCCGAGATTGACGATCAGATCGGGCGAGGCGTGGCGAAGACGGTCCAGCACCGCTTCGAGAGCCAGCAGATTGCCGTGTATGTCCGCGATGACGCCGATGCGCATGGCTCACTCCGTGGCCGTCGAACCCCGGAGGCATCAAGGGTCGCGCCGCGCGCTTTACAGCATGCGGGACGCTTTGCCAGCGAAATGTTTTTGCGCGGATGCGGGTTAGAGACTCTGTTCAGGACGGTGGCCGTGTCGGCTCGGGGCGCGCGCGGGCGCTAGCCCTCCAGCGCCTCGATCATCTCGACCCGCATCGCATGCCGGCCGCCTTCGAACTGGGCGGAGAGGAACGCATCCACGATATCGAGCGCGAGCCCTTCGCCCACCACGCGCACGCCGATCGACAGCATGTTGGCATCGTTGTGCTGGCGGATCATGCGGGCTGAGAACGTGTCGGCGCAGACGCCGCAACGGATGCCCTTGACCTTGTTCGCCGCCATCATGATGCCCTGGCCGGTGCCGCACAGGATGATGCCGAACCGGCAATCGCCGGAGGCGACGAGCCGCGCCGCCGCTTCGCCCTGCCTGGGATAGGGTGTGCTCTCCGGCGTCGTCGGTCCGATATCGACCGCGACCCAGCCATGCGTCGCGATATGAGCGGCGATGGCCTGCCGGAGCGGAATGGCGGCGTGGTCGCTGGAGAGGACGATGCGGTTGCTGGCTGTCATGGAGACGGTATAGGCGGCCTCCAGCGAACGCTTCAAGGCTCTCATGGCCAAGCAGGGTGCGACGCGCATCTTCTCCTTGCACTGATTGATCGCAGCCGGACGCTGACGACCCGCTGCGGTGCCTGGGCCGAGGCGACGGCGGGACGATTGACGGTAATCGAGTTCGCTATCGCAAAGCGGGCTGCTGGCTTCCGTTCTCGGAGACATGGCGGCGAGGGGAACAACCGGTTCCGCCCTTCGTTGATTGGACAATGCAGTCTTTGGAAGCGTCGATGCTTCCCTTCAAAGCGACTGTTTGGCGACGCACGCGCAAGGAGACGGCTTGGCGCCTGCCGCAATCCAGCCGCGATTGGTTCACCCGCCATTCAACCGGGCGGCGCGAACCTGTCCTCAGCTTCGGGAGGAGGAGAGCCCGATAAAAGGAGATTCGATCATGATGTCCCTCAGGAAAACCGCCATCGTTGCGCTGGCTTCCGCGAGCGTGGTCACGGCGGGCTCGGCCGTGCCGGCCTTCGCTGGGCAAGCGCGTCCGGTCGTGGATGCCTCGCGGCTCGACAAGGCAGCGGCGGAATATTCGCAATATCGTTACCGCGGCTATCGCGGTGGCTATCGTGGCTACCGCGGCGGCTGGTATGGCGGCGGCCGTGGCGCAGCCGTGGCCGGCGCCGTTGGCCTCGGAATTCTGGGTGCCGCAGCGATCGCCGCGAACCGCCGCGCCTATGCTGACCCCTACTATTACGACAATGGTTACTATGCCGCGCCGGTCTATGGCGGGCCGGTCTATGCCGCGCCGGTCTACGGCAGGCGCTATTATGCCCCGGCGTACGACTACCGCGACYATCGCTGAGCGCTCGTTTGCCTCTCCCGCGCGCTCGTCCGGGCGCGCGGGGCGTCCCACCCAAATTTCGTTACGACAGCCGCGCTTCTCTGCCGCACATGGGGCGGGACATGACGCCACGTAGATGACTGCCTGCCGAGCCCGCAGCTGAGGGGCCGGCCTCGGCGTAGGCCAGCGTTTCGACATGGCCACGGGAAGAGCAATCAAGAACCAGAACCTTGGGCACGATGAACTGCTTGCGCGGTTGCCGGGGCTTTTCGTCCTCTTTCAGTAGCTTATCTCTGGGCCAAGGGGGACGATGCCGGTCGGATTGATCGTGCGATGGCTCTCGTAATAGTGGCCTTTGATGTGCTGCATATTCACCGTCCCGGCAACGCCGGGCAGGTGGTAGATGTCACGGGTGTAACGCCAGAGGTTCGGGTAATCGACAATGCGGCGCAGGTTGCACTTGAAGTGTCCGACATAGACCGGATCGAACCGAATGAGCGTGGTGAACAGGCGGATATCTGCCTCGGTCAGGTCGTCTCCGAGCAGATAGCGCCGTGCCTTCAGCCGCTCCTCTAGCCAGTTCAGTGTTTCGAACAAGGGCCCGATCGCTTCTTCATAGGCCTCCTGGGTTGTCGCGAACCCGGCGCGATAGACACCATTGTGGACGGTGTCATAGACCCGCGCATTGATCGCATCGATCTCCTCGTGCAGCGGCGCGGGATAGTAGGCCCCGGGCAATGCGCCGAGATGGTCGAACGCCGTTCCCAACATCCGAATGATCTCGGAAGACTCGTTGTTGACGATGGTGCCGGTCCGCTTGTCCCACAGGACAGGAACCGTGACCCGGCCGGTATAGTGGGGATCGGCAGCGGTGTAGACCTGATGCAGATACTGCGCGTGATTAACCGCGTCGGGAACGACCCGGGGGCCTGCCTGGAAGGTCCAGCCGCGTTCGAGCATCAGCCAGTGCACGACCGAGATCGGAACAAGCTCTTCCAATCCCTTCAGGGTGCGCATGATCAGGGTCCGGTGTGCCCAAGGACACGCCAGGCTTACGTAGAGGTGATAGCGATCAGGCTCCGCGGCAAAACCACCAGCGCCGCTTGGGCCAGCCGAGCCATCAGGCGTCACCCAGTTGCGAAATGCGCTGTCCTTCCGGATAAAGCGGCCGCCGGTTGACGATGTGTCGTACCATTGGTCATGCCAGGCACCATCTATCAGCAAACCCATCTCGGAATTCCTTCAAGATTGGCGTGGCAGCAATGCCTGCGGGTTCACCCTTCATTGAAAGGTTCGCCGTTTCGCGCCGCCCATGGAAGTGAGGTGGAGACTATCCATAATCGGCTGGGTGGCTGTTTTATCTTGGGCGCCTTCCACAGCGAATGGATCCTGCGTCCGGCCCTGACGAGGGCGGTGAATTTCGGTCGATGGCAGCCAAGCCATTCTGGCTATGGCAACAAACCCCCTGGGCAAGGAGAGGTGATCGGAGTTCATTCGCACACAGTAGACGCCCGCGAGAAACATCTCTAGCATGGGAGGCAATGCAGTAATTATTCTACAATTTAATTGTAACTCGTAATATCTAATTTTGATTATAGATTTGATTTATAATTTATCTTGTCATTTACTTGTCGTTTTCCTGTCATTTAATTGGATTCTAAAAATTACCTTGAAGTAAGTGCCGCGATTGTCTCGTGTTGTCATTCTCTGACTCTAGAACAGAATTGCTCCAATTCTCCAAAGAGTGCCTGCCATGCGTATCCTCGAAATCGCCGACGGACAGCCATCGGCCTCCCGCGATCAACCGCATGTTGCCCCCGATGCAGGAACAGCGCCGCCACCAGGCATGATCTCCATCCCCGGCGGCACCTTCCGCATGGGCTCGGACCGGCACTACCCCGAGGAGGCTCCGGCGCATCGCGTCACCGTCGACGGCTTCTGGATGGACCGGACCCCGGTGACCAACCGGCAGTTCAAGGAATTCGTCAGGGCAACGGGACATGTCACCTTTGCCGAGGTCGTGCCCAATCCGAAGGATTATCCCGGCACGCAGCCGCATATGCTCTATGCCGGCTCGCTGGTCTTTGCGCCGCCGACGAGGCCGGTCGACCTGCGCGACTGGAGCCAATGGTGGAGCCTGACCAAGGGCGCGAACTGGCGTCGCCCCTATGGTCCCGGCAGCAACATCAACGCCCTCGACAACCATCCGGTCGTCCATGTCACCTTCGCCGATGCGCTCGCCTATGCGCGCTGGGCCGGAAAGGCCCTGCCGAGCGAGGCGGAATGGGAGTTCGCAGCGCGGGGCGGGCTCGACGGCGCCGAATATGCCTGGGGGGAGGAGCTCACGCCCGGCAACCGACATCTGGCGAACACCTGGCAGGGCAACTTCCCGCACGAGAACAGCAACCAGGACGGTTTCGAGCGCACCTCGCCGGTCACCGCCTTTCCGCCGAACGGCTATGGCCTCCACGACATGATCGGCAATGTCTGGGAATGGACTGAAGACTGGTACTCCGCCCGCCATGAGGCCGACGCGGCGAAGGCCTGCTGCATCCCGGTGAACCCGCGCGGCGGGCGGGAGGGCGCAAGCTATGATCCGGCGATGCCGGAGATCAGGATTCCACGCAAGGTGATCAAGGGCTATCGCCCGGCCGCGCGCCATGCCGAGCCGGTCGATACCTCGACCAGTCATGTCGGATTTCGATGCGTCTGGAGACCACCGTCCGATCCAAAGCAGCCTGAGGAGTGAGGTCATGCCTGATTGCCTGCAGCTTGATGAAAGAGACAGTTCCACGGCCAGGGCGCTGGAGCGGTTCGGAGCCTGGCGCGAGCGCTTTGGCGCGGCGTTGTTCGGAGCGACTGCACTGACATCGCTCGCCTTCAGCGGGATGGCGGCGGCGCAGACGCAACCCGCCCCGACACCGGCACCGGCGGCGCAGCAGCGACCTAACATCATCATGATCGTGTCGGATGACACCGGCTACGGCGATCTTGGCCCCTATGGCGGCGGCATCGGCCGCGGCATGCCGACCCCTAATATCGACAAGCTGGCGGCGGAGGGAATGACGTTCTTCTCCTTCTATGCGCAGCCGAGCTGCACGCCCGGCCGCGCCGCCATGCAGACGGGCCGCATCCCGAACCGGAGCGGCATGACGACCGTGGCCTTCCAGGGCCAGGGCGGCGGCTTGCCCGCTGCCGAATGGACGCTGGCCTCGGTGCTCAAGACCGGTGGCTACAAGACCTTCTTCACCGGCAAATGGCACCTGGGAGAGGCCGATTACGCATTGCCCAATGCCCAGGGCTACGACGAGATGAAATATTGCGGCCTCTATCATCTCAACGCCTACACCTACGCAGACCCGACCTGGTTCCCGGATATGTCACCCGAGCTTCGGGCGATGTTCCAGCGGGTAACGAAGGGAGCCCTGTCGGGCAATGCCGGGCAGCCGGCGCGCGAGGAGTTCAAGATCAACGGCCAATATGTCGACACGCCGGTGATCAATGGCGCCGAAGGCGTGGTCGGCATCCCGTTCTTCGACGGCTATGTCGAGAAGGCGGCGCTCGACTATCTCGACCGCAACGCGAATTCGCCCGAGCCGATCTTCATGAGCATCAACTTCATGAAGGTGCACCAGCCCAACATGCCGCATCCCGACTACATCCATAAGTCGATGTCGAAGAGTAAATATGCGGACTCCGTCGTCGAGCTCGACGCGCGGATCGGGCGGATCATGGACAAGGTGCGCAGTTCCGGCCGTGCCAACAACACGCTGGTCTTCTACACCACCGACAACGGCGCCTGGCAGGACGTCTGTTCGGGACCGGCCCTTCGCCCCGCAACGAGTGGTTCTACTTCACCGAGAACGAGCTCTCTCCGGGTGCGGCACGCATCGGCAACTACAAGGCCGTCTTCAACCTGCGCGGCGACAACGGCGCCCCGACCGGCGGTCTGGCGGTGGACAGCAATCTCGGTTGGAAGGGCGCCGAGAAATATGTCGCCACCGTCCCGCAGGTCTTCGACCTCTGGCAGGATCCCCAGGAGCGCTACGACATCTTCATGAACAACTACACCGAGCGCACCTGGACGATGGTGACGATCTCCGAGGCCATCAACAAGCTGATGAAGACCTATGTGCAGTATCCGCCGCGCAAGCTGCAGAGCRAGAGCTATACCGGGCCGATGACGCTGTCCGACTATCAGAAATTCCAGAGCGTCCGCGACATCCTGTCGAAGGAGGGTATCAGCATCGCGCTGCCGTCGGGCAACTGAACACGGCCCCAGGTCGGCTGGCCGGGCCAGACGAGGCCCGGCCGAAATCGTCGCAGCAATGCTCGATTCAGGGCTCGATTGAGCCGACCCTTTTGAATCCGCATGCCCCTCGATGACGATCGTGCCAGCGGGGACAGATACGACGAGACGAACGATCCGAGGCGTCCAATTTCTGAGAGTGTTCATCCCCTTGACGGGTCGCAACTGGCCCGGATCGAGCCCGGCGACCGCCTCGTGGTGCTAGCCCGGACGATACAAGCGGATCCCGGAGCGGAAGCCGAGCTCGAGGACCGCGTCGTCGACTGGGCGCGTTTTGGGAAAACGTGCCTCGGGCAGGCGCTGTATCGGCACCGCTCCGTGTTTCGGAACGCTTCGGAAGCGGCTGTCTGGAGCCATCTCGAACTGAGCTACTTCCAAGATATCGTTCCTGCCGACGCCATTCGCGAACTCGTGGTCAAGCAGCAACCGCCGCAGATCCAGGTGCTGCGCGCGGAGATTCTCCTGACCACCCCCGCGGCCTTCGTCCTGCCGCGAAACTGGCAGGGCTCAGCCGATCGGCCCGTGCGGCTGGCGTCGCTGGAATATATCGAGGTGCAGGCTCCCTCTCTCGGCGAATACCGAGAGATCATGCGGAACTATATCGGGCCGGCTGCTGCGAAGCTCGTCCAGGCGAACAGGATTGGGACGTTCCGGACCATGGAGACGGCGGCCGTGCTCTACCGTGATCCGGCGCTGCGGATCGACTGGAACCAGATTCATCTCTGCGAAGTGGAGGCCGAGGGCTTCAACGGGTTCGGCCAGGAATTCGATGCCGCGCTCCGCGAGGTTTCGCCGGATGGCGGCTTTGCGGCCGTCTTCGCCGGCCTCGACCGCATGCGCACGATCCCCCGCTGGACCTTCAACGATCCCGTGGTCGAGGCTGACGCTGCGCTCGGACGGGTAGGCACGGCGGAACCATGAGCGGAGTCCGGCCCGGGACG
>NZ_JBFTRC010000167.1:0-24678 GCF_056399325.1 Allobosea sp. 01N443 | reverse complement strand
ATGAAGAAGCGGTTGTTGATGTTGAGCGAGCCGCCGAGAATCGAGCCCATCTGAGCGCTGATCGCCGAGAGATAGGCGACGTCGATCGCCGTTGCCTTGACCGCGCCGACCTGCAGCGCCGCCGCGGTGATCGAGTTTGCGACATAGTCCTCTGCCGCCAGCAGCTCCCAGTCCGTGCCGCCCTCGCGCAGCTGGTACATCTTCGGCTTCTGGCCGGGCTCGAACAGAGTGACGACCTTGGGGCCCTGATAGCCAAACAGATCCGGCAG
Organism: Allobosea sp. 01N443; assembly: GCF_056399325.1. Taxonomy (NCBI): domain Bacteria; kingdom Pseudomonadati; phylum Pseudomonadota; class Alphaproteobacteria; order Hyphomicrobiales; family Alloboseaceae; genus Allobosea; species Allobosea sp. 01N443. The sequence goes on along the minus strand of NZ_JBFTRC010000167.1, from coordinate 24,409 downwards.
ATGGTCGACGATCGCGACCGGCTCCATGCCGGCGAGAAACGCCTTGTAAGGCAGCGTGCCGGCGCCGGCATTGCCGAGATCGATGATCGCCGGCACGACAGAGAACTGCGTGAAGACGTATTGGCTGCGCAGGCCCGATGCCGCGAGTGCGAAGGCGCGGACATAGATCACGCCCGTCGTCTGGCGCAGTGGGTGCGAGCCGTTCGAGGAGGGACCGCGATAGGCCTCTTCCGAGGTCACCCAATTGTCATAGCTGATCTCGACGACATAGGTCGCGGCTGAGCGCGCCCGGCCGGTTGTCCAGTCCATGAACATGGCGGCATTGCGCTGCACCGGCAGGGCGGCGACATAGGGCACGGCGATGGTCGCTTCGTTCTCCAGCCCGGTCGAAGGCGGTGGCGGCGGAACGACGATCGGCTCGGCCAGCGCGCTCCAGACCTGCGGCGCATCGAACACTGCCTCGACATTGAGGTTCTCGCCGCTCGGCTGGATCGAGCGGATCAGCCAGGCATCCTGAATATCGCCGAGCGTGCCGATGACGACGCTGGTGAAAGCCTGCGTCGCCGTGTTCAGCGCCTGCTCGAGGCTGAGGCCTGTCATCGACTGCGCCTGCGCGACGTCGGCGGCATTGAGCACCAGGCGGTTACCTTCCTGCGTAAACCCGACGGGCCCCCAGTCCTTGCCGTCGCGGGCGCGCAGATAGGCGTAATAGCCGGTCGCGACATCGAGATCGTCGCGGTCGACCATCAGGGTCAGATCGTCGATATCGAAATCGACGACGCCGACCGTCTCGATGCCATCGAAATACCAGGTGTCGATCAGCGCCTTGTCGTTCGGCAGCAACAGGCGCCCGGCGAGCTCCATCGAGAAGCTGCGCCGCTCGCGCCGGAAATGCGCGGTCGCCGCCGCCCAGGTCGCGATATGGATCGCATGCGCGGCGCTCGTCGCCCCCAGCGCCTGCATCCGGCGTGGCGTCATGGTCTGCGGCCCGAAGGTGACGCGGTGCTCCCGGCGCTTGCGCGGGTCGCCGCCGGTGAACCATTCGACGATGATGTCGGCCGAGCCGTCGGACAGGTCGAGATTGAAACTCTGCCCGCTCGAATCCTTCAGGATCTGGCGCCGCGTGATGACGTGCTTGCGCACGGCGCGCGGCTCATCACGGACGATCGTCCAGGACCTGGCGAGCCGCAGCGGCGAGGCCCGCATCGGGCCGAGCACCGTGGTGAGCGCCTCATAGACCGAGACCGGCCCGCGAATGACGCCATTGAACTCGTCGTATTGGGTGAGGGTCGTCGCGTAATGGCGCAAGCGCTCCAGATCGACCGCACCATCCTGCATCGCGGCGCCATGCAGCTGATCGCGCAGGATGTCGGCCGCGGCCCAAACCGATTTGCTGGTCTCTTGTTCGATCCAGCCGGCGTCTGGCCCAAACCAGACCGGCAGAATGCGCTGCACTTCGACCTCGACTTCACCATAGCTGGTGACGCCGAGATCCTTGCCCGAGCGGATCTTGAGCGCGAGCTCGGAGATGCCCGGGCGAACTGCCGCCTGCGGGATATGGGCGCGCAAGCCCTCCCAGACGATCGGGTTCGTAATGATCGCGCTGAAGCCTGAGGGATGCGGGACCGATGGCGGGTCACCGATGTTCTGGGCCCGGAAGGTGTAGCGGCCGGCCGGAATCTCGGCGAAGCGGGTAAAGCGCATCGCCCGCGTGGTCAGGATACGCCCGGTCTCCACATGCAGCGTCTGCCAGCCGCCGATCGGCTCGCCATCCTCGTCGCAGGGCGCATATTCGAAGTGGACACCCCAGTTCGCGTCGTACTGCTCGCCCTTGAACTTGCCGCCATCAGGAACCGCCATGCAGCCGCTCGGCAGCGAGAAATCGAGCTGGATGCGGCTCTGCAGCGGGGCGCCCGAGCCGAAATCGAAGGGGCCGGTATGGGCAGGAAACTCGGTCGGACGCTTCAGCTCGTTGCCAGTGATCGCCTGGACGGACGCGACCTGGCCGGGCACCAGAGAGGAGGCGCCGCCGGGTGGAATGTATTCGATTTGCGCACCAACGAAGGGCGGCGTCACGCCGCTATCGCTGGTCCACATCACGACATTGCTGACGCGGATCGTCTTGACGCTGCACTTGCCGCAGCCAAGCGTCAGCCGCTTGTAGAGCACCTGGTCGTCACCGTCGTTGACGGTGTAATCCGGCTGCGAGAGATCGGGCGTGGTCCAGGTGCGGCCATAGATGACTGGGATGCGATCACCGGAACGCGGCTGGTTGCCTCCGCCGGAGACGCCGTAGACCGGCCGATTGTCCTCGGATTTGTTCGCCTTGGCCTGCGTGGCGCGCGAGAGCAAGTAACCGCCGCCCGCAAGCAGCGCAGCAGAGCCGGCAGCCCAGATCGCGCCGGCAACGCCTGTGCCACCGACCAGCGGCGCCAGCGCACCGATGGCCCAGAACTGGCCGACAGCCGCGAGCGCAATCGCCCCGACGAGCAGGCCGATGCTCGCGCCCTTGCCGGCCCGGCTGCCGCCGCCGGTGCCCGCCTGGCCGCCGCCCTGCGGCAGATAGGTGACGATGATCGTGTCGTGCGGGCCGAGCCAGGTATGGCACCAATGCTTGCGCAGCCGGACCGACATGTCGGTGACGGCGAGCAGGTGCTTCTTGCGATGCACGGAGACGATATGCGGGCGTGAGCGATCACCATGACGGCGCATGACGGTCGAAAGCCGGCGGCGACCGCGCGGCAGGGCGACCGGGGCGCCGGCAGGCTTCCCGTCGCAACGCTGGAAAAGGATCTGGGTCATTTCGGCAGGTAAAAGCTCAGATCGGCCCAGTTGCGGGCCTGCAGTTCGATTAGGGCCTCGAAGACGACGCCGTGCGGTGCATCGGTGTGCAGCACGCCGCCGCCGTCGAGATCGAGCCAGACGCCGGCATGGCAGGCGGCGCGTGAAGGGCCATTGCCCTTGCGGGTCATGAAGACGATCGCGCCATGCTCGGGCGCGTCGATCTCGCGATAACCGGGATAGCTATGGCGCAGCTCCATCATGTCGACGAGCTCGCGCATCCGCTCGGGCGCGACCAGGACGGGCGGCAGATGCCGTCCGAAGACGACGGCCTGGCACTGGCGCACAAGCTCCCAGCAATGCAGGCCGGTCGACTCGTAATCGCGGCCGATTGTTGCTGCGAGAAACTGCAGCGTGGCGGTGTCGGTCATTGTCATGAGGTCAGTTGCGCCCGGGCATGGAAAAGCCGCCCGAAGGCGGCCGAGGGACGGTTTGGTGGTCCGCGGGGGCGCTACTGCCCGTAGAGCGCGGGATAGAGCGGCAGGCTGTAGGTCTGCCGCGGGAAGGCCTGCAGCTCGATGTCCTCGTAATAGAGGTCACCGTTTGCCGAGACCGCGTTCAGGTTGACGTCGCTCATCTTGAGCCCGTCATAGACCTCGGGATTGTTCGGGTCGTTGGTCGAGTAGCAGCGATAGGTCACGGTCAGCTTCGCGCCCGAGACGATCGCGGCCCGCAGCGGCTCCTGTAGCTGGCGCGAGACGTTATCGACGCGGATTTTCGCCTTCGTCGTGCCGCCATCGCCCTGGCCGGGCCCGGTCCAGTTGAAGGCAACCACCGTGAACACCGCTGCCGGATTGCCCGCCACGGGCAGCGTCATCGTCTCGAAGACCCCAGGCACCCGATCGCCACACACGAAGCGCAACGGCTGCGGAAAGGTCGGGTGATCCAGTTCAAGCGTATGGAGCAGATCGCCCCGAACATCCGCGACGGCATAGGCCTCGGTCATCGCTACGGACAGCACCATGGCTCGCTCACAGATTGTAGACGATGAGGGTCAGCGAAACCCGGACGCGCCAGGCCACCGACAGGTCGGTTGAATACACGCCACCCTTGATCTGGCAGATCCGGGCGACGAATCCGCCCGGCCGCCAGACGGGCATGGTGAAGGGCAAGGTGCCCTGCCGCAGGTTCACCCGGACGAACTGCTCGAAAGCCTCCCATTGCGCCGGGCTGAGGGCCTCGCTGCGCCAGGGCATCTCTGTCGCACGCGGTCCGGGGCGGGGCCGCATGATCGGCGGGCCGCCTTCGGTTTCGCTCGAGAGCGGCGCAACAAAGCCCTGCCCGAGCTCCATGCCGTTGACGACCGGGCGCACCGGAACCTGCGATGGCCAAACAGCGACTGCCATGGCTCAGCCCTTCAGCTGGCGATTGGTTTGACGGGCACTGAGCGCCGGCGCCAAGGCTCCATGGCCGCGCACGACGTTGCCGGCGATGTTCTTCTCGATGGCGCTGATCATCACCGTCAGATCGCCGTTCGTATCCTGCTGCGGCACCGCCCGGACCTGGCCGGCCGCCGTGTTGTTGACGACGACTTTCATGCCGCCGCCGCCGGCGCGAATGCCGCTTGGAATGGTGGGAATATGCGGCGCCGCCATCCCGACCGCGCCGCCATTGGCGTAACCGCGACGAAGAGCCTCGAGGTTGCGAAGCCCCAGCCGTTTCACGGTCTGCTGGTCGAAGACATACTCGCCCTTATGGACGACACCGGCCGGCTCGTATTTGCCACCGGGGCCGGTATAGCCGCCGGCGTCAAAGCCCTTGAATCCTGACATCAACATGCCGAACAGGCCGCCAGCGGCGCCGTCAGCGCCCTTGGTGCCGAACACGCCGGCGAGCGGGCCCGAACCCATCAACGCCGCCTGCAGGGCAGCCTTGGCCAGAGACTTGGCGAGGTTCTTGACGACATCCTMGGCCTTCTCGCCGTTGATGATCAGATCCTCGAGCGCATCGGTCGCTGCGTCGCCGAGATAGCGTTGCGCCTCGCGCGAACCCTCCAGCGCCTTGGTGACCTCCTCGACCTTGACCTTTGCATTGGCATAGCCGGTCGAGGCTTCGTCGATCGCCTTCTTGAGCTCGGCCGTGACCGGGATGTTGGCTTTCTTCGCCGCCGTCTCCAGATCGAGCGCCGCCTTGGCCTTGGAGCGCTCGAAGGTCGATTTGCCGACGCTTTCTGCTTCTAGGTTCAGGGCTGCCGTGCGCTTCTGGATGGCGGCGAGCTCGCGCTCATAGGCGTCGAGGCTTTTCCTGGACGAGCCGCCGCCCTTGGCATCCTTCTCGCCGGGAACCTTGAAGTCCGCGAGTGAGATCGGCTTGATGTTCGGGCCGCCCATGCCGGCAGGACGTGACGGCGGCTGCGGGGCACCAGGCGAACCGATGCCGACGGGGATGTTGCCGAAATCACCGGCATCGCGACCGGCCTGGATGAAGCGTTCGCGCTCCGCCGCATCGCGAGCGGCCTTGGCCGAGGGGTTCTGCGCGCCCTGATCGAGCCTGCGCAGCTGCTCCTCGATGCCGGCGCGCTCCGGGCCGATGGCCCCGCGCAGCTTCGCCTCGAGGATCGTGCGTTGCGTCCGGACGGTGTCGGCCTGCGCCGATGTGAGCGCATTGGAGATGGCCGTGCCGGATTGCGCGGCCAGGTCGGAAATCGACTTTAGCAGGGCGCCGATCTTGAGCGTCGCTGCCGTCGCGGCTTCACCTATCCCGGCGACGCTGCCGGCGACATGATCCAGCCCCTGCGCGAGGGCGGGCGTGACCCCGATCGCATCGTTGAACTTGCCGACCGCGAGCGTGAACTCGTTTTTCAGGCGCTGCATCGCCTGTTCGGTCGTCAACGTGGCGCCGGCGAGTTTCTCCTCGAGGAGGGGTGCGCCCGCCTGAATGGCCCGGAAGAAGGCTTCCGAGGAAACCTTGCCGTCCTTGACCAGTCCGGTCAGCTTCGAAACATCGCCGCCGGCTTCCTTCATGCCGGCCGCTGCCGCCTGAAGCAGCGGATACATGCCGTCGAGGAGCGAATTGTACTCCTCGGCCTGGACCTTGCCGCCGGAGAGCGACTGGCCGAGCTGCAGCAGCGCGCCGGAAGCTTCCGTCGCCGAGGTGCCGGAGACCCGCAGGGACTGCGCAACGATATCGGTCAGCCCCAGCAGATCGCCGGATGTCGCCTTCAGCGTTGTCTGCGCCTGGCTGACACGGCCATAGAGCTGCGCCAGCGCCTCGAGCGGGACGGCGTTGCGCTGGGCCGAGGCGAAGAGTTGATCGAGCACGCCGGGCAAAGCGCCGCTGGAGACGCCCGCCACCTTCAGCGAGTTGACGATCCGGGTGTATTCGTCCGCCGTCTTGCGAAACTCGTTCAGGCTGAGTCCCGCACCGAGCGCGCCCAAGGCCTGCTTGGCCCGGCTGCCGATCGCGCCAAAGGCGTTCTCGATCGACTTGCCGCGCGCCGAGATCTCGCGCTCGGCATCGCCCAGCGCCTTGGCGACGACAGAGCGCGAGCGCCCCATCTCGCGCTCGAATTTCTTGACGCTCGCCTCGAGGGCGACCGTCAGCCGTTCGATTTCAGTTGCCATGATCCACGCTTGCCAGAGCCCAGAGACTGTTTTCCTCGGCCTGGTTCAGGCCTTCCTTGGACGGGTCGCTATTCGCCCTGACCCAGCCGTCGACCAGATCGCCGAACTGCCAGAGCGTCATCCCGCGGAGATCGGCGGCGCCGATGCCGATGGCGCCGGCGGTTCCGTAATAGGTGCCGAAGGCAAGGCGTCCGTCGGGGAGTTCGGGCGCCTCGTTCTGGGCCTTCGGCCGCTGCCTTTTCCCGGCTGCTCTTCCGGCGCGCCGGCGAGCGCCGCCATGACGACGAGCTTGGCGAGCGCCGCGTTCGCCAGCCAATCGGGCCGCTGCTCGACATAGCGGCGCACCAGGTTGAGCGCGTCAGGGGGCTTCATGGCGCCGCCGATCAGGCCGAGCCGCAGGGTCTGCGTCACGTCCTGCACGTGCCACTCGCCGGCGATCAGCCGGCCGAGCAGCACGAAGGGACCGACCCCCGTCTTCTCCTGCAGCTCCTCGAGCTCGCCCATGGCGAGGCGGAAGCGATGGGTGCCGTCGCCGAAGTCGAGATCGACGGCCCCGTTGCGGTTCTCGCCAGCCATCAGGGCGCGATCGTCCACGGCACGGCGCCGTCGCTCTGCAGCGAGATCTGGACGGTGACACGCCCCTCTTCAGGAGCAGATGGCGAGAAGGTCCCAATGTGGAACTTGCCCTGCCAGTGCCCAACCTTGGCGTTGTTGCGCCAGAGCTCGACCCGCACATTCTTCGAGTCGTCGGAATCGAAAAATGCCTGCCAGATCGGCAGGGCCGAGGCATCGAGCACGCCGCTGCCCTCGATCGAGGCGCTCTTCGAGGTGACGTCGCGCTCGGTCCAGGGCGCCGCGTCTTCATCGGTGCAGTCGGGAACGTTGGTTTCGCCGAGCGCCTTGCTCAGCGAGAACGAGCGCTCCAGCAGGCCGCACGGCGCTGCGAAGTCCTCGGTCGGCGTAGTGCCATCGCCGAGCAGAACGCGAAGGCCGGAGCGGCGGAAGGTCTGAGCCTGTGCCATGGCAATTCCTCATGAAAATGCCGCCAGAAGGCGGCGGGGGCATCGGTTGCGGAAAGGGCCGGCCTAGTCTTCGTCGACCAGGGCGCGGAAGCGGACCACGGCCCGGCGCGTGACGCCGTCGGGCTCCTGGAAATAGAGCGTGCCGCTATAGGAGATCTCGACGTCGCCGAGCCCGGCTATCGCTGGCCGGGCTCGGCGCAGGACACGGGCCACCGCGCCGGCCATCGCCGCGATCTCGTCGCGCGCCGGCGCGATGCTGACGCACTGGATCTCGAAATCGACGTCGGCGGCATCGAGGCATTCCGTCCCGGCCTCGGTCTGGGACCAGCCCGAAGGAAACAGATAGGGCGGCTGCGTCCCCTGGGGGATGCGATCGAGGATGCCGCCGGGCACCAGGTCGCGCAGCGGCTGATCGGCATCGAGCAGGGCGACGATCGCCATCTGCAGGGGCAGGGTTGCCTCGATCATTTGCCGACAACCTCGCGCACCGCCTTTGTCGTGGCGCGGCTGATCCGCGACTTCATGCGTCGCCTCGTCGCCCGATAGGCCGGGAAGAAGAACGCTTCCGGTGCCGTGCCCGGGTGCTGGCTGCCTTCGAACTGGCCGCCGTTGAGATGCGGCGCCGTGCCGAACTCGACGAGATGGGCATAGCGCACGGCGCTGTTGCCGGCCGAGATGATGACCGTGAGATCCGGATCGCCGCCCTCCGCGCCGCTCGACAGCGAGGCATGAGCGACCTTGCCGCCGCCCCATGTCTGCGCGATCGAATCCCGCAGCTTGCCGGTCTTTTTCGGGGCAAGCCGCCGCATCTCATCGGTCATTTCGTCGGCGCCTTGCGCGAGGGCCTGTTTGATCGCGGAGCGCACCGCTGCCGGCATTGCGGCCATTTTCCGCAGCAGGCTTTCCCGCTTGCTGAACTTCGCCATGGCTGTCGTCTTTCAGGCGAACGGCCCGGYCGGCGGCAACAGCCGCAGCGGCGCAAGGCGTGGTGACGAGGAGGGTAAAGCCGGCCTTGTAGGCCCGCAGGTAGCGCCCGGCGTATGCGGGCGGATACCAGTCGAAATCGGCGGTGAAGGTGACGCGGGGCATTAGAGAGCCCAGGCGCGACGACCGGCGGGGACACGCACCCGGGGCTTCCAGCCGGCCGACATGAATGCGTGCCCCATGGTGATGACCGAGAAGCGTATCGCATCCCGATCGAACTGGTCTCCAGAATGCGCCGCGGCGGCGAGAGCAATCTTGACGTTTGTAATGAGCAGTCGCTTCGCCTCGCGGCGGGCGAGCATTGCATTCTCGCGGCTCATGTCGGCGAACCCTCCTCGAGGAGAAACTCGATTTCCCGATTATCCGGGGTCGGCGCGATCGAGAGGATCTGGCAGACCCTGCCTGCAAAGGCGCCGGCGACGAAGACGATGCGATCGGCAGCCGTCACAGCGGCGGTCACGGGCCAGCGCAGGGCGGTGAGCGTTCCAACCGAGGTGCTTTCCGGTTGGCCAGCCGCGACCTTCTCGCCGCCGAATTTCGGGCGAAACCCGGCCCAGCACTCGACATGCATCGACCAGCCCTGTTCGACATTGCCGGAGGTCGATTTCGGCCCCGTGGCGCGCCGCTCGAAGCGGACGCGGTGAGTGCGCTGGCCAGCCGACTGCATCAGATGAAAACCCGGCGATAGGGCGAGATCAGCCGATCGACGGTCGGTGTCATTGGCACGGCATTGGCCGTGGCAAGCGCCGCCGTTTCGGGAAAGCGATACATGTCGCCGATCAGCAGCAGCATCGCCGCGCGCAGCGGGCCGGGAACATCCTGGCCGTCGGCGCCATAGCCAACCTTGAACGTGACCGAGACTGCATCCGGCGCGCAATCCAGCGTGGGCAGCGCGAGGGATGCCGGCAGCAGCACGTAAGGGTCGCTGCCTTCGGCGAGCAGGCGATAGGCCGCCGGCGGAACGATCTGCTTCGCGCCCGACGCATCGCGATAGGCGAGCTCGTCGATCTCCGTGACCGGGGCCAGCGGCAGGCGGAGCGACCGCGATGCGGGCCAGAAGGGAAAGTCCTGCCGCCAGGTCTGCGTGACCAGCGCCCGGCCGAGAATGCCGGCATAGCCGTCGAGATGCGCCGTCGCGGCGGCGATAGCGATCTCGATGCGGCTATCGTCGATGTCATGATCGACACGGCAATGCGCCTTCGCCTCGGCAAGCGAGATGGGAGGCAGAACCGGCGGCGTCAGCAGAACTGGCGGCAGGATGCGCATCGGTCAGGCCTTGGCCTTGCCGCCGGCCTTGTTCGCGTCGGCTGCGCCCTCGGCCTTGTTGGCCGGCGCAGTTTCTGCCTTGTTGGCAGCATCCCGCTCAGCCTTCGCCGCGGCGATCTCGGCCGCAATCTCGGCAAGTTCGATGTCGGCCTGCGAACGCGTTTCCCTGACCTTGACCGCAAGAGCCTGAATCTCGGCCTCGGCCGCAGTCCTGACCTCAGCCGTCTTTTGCGTGATGACGCCGATATCGGTTGCAGCGGCCTCGCGCGCTGCGGCAAGCTTCTTCGCGATGTCAGAGAGCTCTTCGGCGGCGCGATCCTTTGCGGCTGCGATCGGGTCTTTCGGCGGGCCAGCTGGCTTCCTACCAGTCAGCACCAGCACCTTCAGATCGACCAGGTGCTTGGCCTCGACCTCGTCGAGCTCGCGGTCGTCACCGACGCCATAGGGCTTTTCGCCATGGTGCTCGCGGAGCACCTCGTAAACTTTCAGGGCCATGGTGGTTCTCCGCCTGGACGGGAGGAGGGCCGGCGGAATTGCCGGCCCTGATGATGCAGCCTGAGTGGGGCCGATCAGGTCACGCGGCCGAAATCGCCGTAGATGAAGGCTTCGGGACGATAGACCGCGAGCGCCAGGCGCTCCTCGCCGAGGATCGTGACGAGGTTCTTGGTGAAGTCGTCGTTCTCGTAACCGGCCTCGACGCGACTATCCCAGCGGTCAAAGAGCTGAGCGCCGAGACGGAAGGCACCGGTCAGGAACTTGTCGACCGAGATCGCCTGCGTCTGGACAACGGGCAGGTTCCAGAGCGTCGGCGAGAGCGTGCCTTGCGGGTTGCCGATCAGATAGCGGCCTTCGCCATCCTTCATCGTCTCGATCCAAGCCCAATCGATCGGGTTCATGATGTGGCCGGTCGCCGGATACTCGGCCAGGATGGCCTGCAGCATGGCAAGGCGGATCAGGTCGATCGAAGTCGGCGACGTCAGCGTGATCGGCGCCGCGAACGCCGTGGCCTGAGGGATGATCCCGAGCAGGTTCTGGCCGGTACCGTCACCGTTGAGGAGCTGCTGCTCTTCCTTGAACTCCAGCCCGTAGAGCAGACGCTGATCGATGATCGAGCGCAGCTGCGGGATGTCAGACAGGACCTGCTTGGAGGCCTTCATCCAGTGCGCGATGACCTTGGCCGAGGTGCTCACCGGCGCCAGCTTGATATCGGAAGACGGCTTTGCCGCGCCTTCCGCAACCATGCCGGCATTGTTCGTGAAGCCGGTTTCCTTGATGTACTCCAGCGTCGAGCCATCCATCCGGCCGGGCGAGATCAGATCGCGGACTGTCATGCGGCGCTGCGGCAGCGGCATGATGCCGGGCAGGCGGGTGCGTTCGATCGCGGCACCGACGGCGCCAGCGGTGTCCGTGGTCGCCGACGTCAGTGTCGCCTTGATCCGGACGTCACCGGCGCGTGCGGATTTCGAGAAGCCGGCCTCTTGAAAGGCCTTGAAGCCGTCGGAGTCGACGAGCTGCTCGCCGATCGATTTCACCTCGTCGTCGCCGCCGCCCTTGTCGCGCTTGGCAAGCTTCTGCTGCAGCTCCGCGAGCTGCTCGTTCAGGCCATTGAACTTGAGCAGCGCCTCGTCTGCGGTTTCCTTGGTCCTGCTGGCGAGCTTGCCGCTTTCCTTGGCCTCCGAGACCGCGCTCTCCGCGACTTCCTTGACCTTGTCGAGGGCCTTATCGACCATCTTCTTGACTTCGGCCGCGAGCTCATCGACGGACTTTCCTTCGAGGCCGCCGCCATCGGGCTTTTCGAAGGCAATGCGGGGCCCAAAGGCGCAGGCCGCAATGCGGGCGATGCCGCCAGCAGCCGCAACCGTGAACAGGGGCGAAAGTGCAGTTGCGCCGGCGGCGAGCGAGCCGACGGATGCGTGAGCGTCGACAGGGGCCAGGAAGGCGGCAAGCGCCAGCAGCCCGACCGCGAGAAGCGGCAGGATTCGGGATTTCATAATGATGCTCCGATGTGGAAGTTGAAGGGGTCAGCCAGTCTTGAGCAGAGCGCGCAGGAATGCGGCCGGCTCGATCGCCTTCGCCTCGGGCTCCCCCCGAAGATGCGGCGTCGCCTTGGCCGCGATCGCCGCGGCCAGGCTTTTTGAGAATCCGCCTGCATCCCGCAGGAAATCCTCGAACTCACGGACGGTCGGCAGTTTGCCGGCCTCGAGCAGAGACTTCACGCTCGTCACCCGCGCCTGAATGTTCATGGGCATGGTGACGAGGGAGACCTCGCGCAAATCGATCTTCTTCAGCCTGGTTACACCGGGCCGCTGAAGCGGGATGGTTCGGCCATCCTTCTTCGCCTGGACGATGCTCTCGATGAAGGCGCCGGGCTCGACGACATCGCCGCCCTGGTCGACATTGCCGAAGGTCGAGGCATAGCCTTCGAATTCGCCGGCCTCGCCGACGGTATCGGCCTTCAGCGCGAAATCATGTGTCTTCAGCATTGTCATCCTCCAGCGGCGGGCCGCCGTTGTGGCCGATGCCATTCGCCTGCGTGATCGGCACGTTCTGCATCTGCATGCGCGGGATATCGCCACCTGGAACGGGCGGCAGATTTTCCAGCGCACGGACCTCGTTGATCGTCATGACGCCCGCACTAAGCAGGGCGGTGTAGAAGGCGGAGCGTGCCGCACTATCGCCGCGCAGCAGGCCCTCGAGGTTGAACTCGATCGTAATGCCGGCCGCGCGATCCTGTGCCGTGAGCAACTGCTTCATCAGCGCCTGCTCGATCCGCTTGACGCGACGGCGGAGCGAGAATTTCTCGAAGCCCTGCGTCATGTCGGCGATGCTGCTGCCGAGCTTGGTATTGCCGGCAGTGTGCCCGACCATGTGGGGCGGAACGCCGAAGAAGCGGCAGATCTCTTCGACCGAGAAGGCGCGCGATTGAAGCATCTGCGCGTCTTCAGGGTTGAAAGTGATCTGCTCCCACTTCGTGCCGCCTTCCAGTACCAGAGGCCGGCCGGCGTTCATGGCACCCATGAACTTTTCGACCAGCTTCGTCTCGATCGTGTCGCGCTGATCCTTGTTCAGGAACTTGTCGAAGGTCAGCACGCCCGAAGGACGCAGGCCGTTCACGAAGGTGCGCATTGCGGCACGATTGATCGCGCTCGCGAGCCCGAGCGCGTGCCGGGCATGGGTCAAGGTCGAGAGGCCTCCGAGGGGTGAGCCTCCGAAGCCGCGGATATGCAGGACGCGCTCGGATGTTTCGACCCGGCTCTGACCGTTCTGCGTCCAACGATACTCGATCTCGCCATCCGATCGCCGGCGCACGGACATAGCGTCGGGATGGATTGGCGTAAGGCCGACCAGGCGCGTTCCGACGAAGTCCTTCTCGGCATAGGCGTTGCCCCGCAACTCGATCGCGAGGCATTCCATCTCCAGGAAGTCGAGCGCCGTCTGATCGGCGTTCGGGCTGTCATGCAGGATGCGGTAGAGCGGATGATCCTTTGCAACACTGCGAGAACCGTTTTTCTCCGTGCGGTAGACGACGATCGGCAACGAGGCCTGCGTCCCCACAAGCAGATTGAGGCAAGCCCAGGCGGCGGAAAGCGCCAGCACCGTGCTCTCCCCGACAAGGCCACCCAGGTCATCGTCGCGGTCACGCCAACCATCTGGGTCGCTGATCGAGAGGGGCCGCGACAGGGCCGCTGCCATCTTGCGGAAGAGCTGGATCACGATGCGGCTCGCAGGCTGGCGACATAGTCGTCAAGGCCGCCGTCATTGGCGGCCTCCGGGTTGCGGCTCATCAGGTCAAAGGCATTGAAGAGCGCGATCAGCGGATCAATCTTCGCCGTGCCCGACGCTTGCTTGGTCACCAGAACCGCCGAGCCGCGCAGCTCGGAGCGGGCATTCCCGACCGCCCAGGCCATCATCGCTCGCGACCCGTGTTTCAAGGTTCCATCCTTCAATTTGCGGGCCGCGCCCTTGATGACACCAGACAGGCGATAGCCCTGCGGCACGGCAGCGATGCACTCGCCCGGGATCTCACGCGCGGCGAGCTCGTCGAGGATTGCGGCGATGCCGACCGCGTCGACACCGATGCCGGCCTTCTCCGGGAGGAGGCCGGCCTTAAAGATGCGCTCGACGATCTCGGCGACCTCGGCCACGTCGGCATTCGCCCCGTCGGCCGTTTCCTCGATATTGACGAAGACGACGTCGCCCTCGGCCTCGAAATCCTGCAGGCGAGGCGCGATTTCCTTGCGCAGCTGCAAGACGCCGCGATCGGCCCAGGCTCTGCCCCAATGGAGCCAGCGCTTGGTTTCGCGCTCGCGACCGAGCACCGCCAGGCCGAGCAGATCGTCGAGGCCACCGCCGTCGATGCCGATCGTGACGACTTCGCAGCGGGTCAGGATCTCATCGAGTGTCAGCGACCGATTGCCGGCCTTCAGCCAGTGGTCAGCGCCCTCCCAGCGGTTGCTATGAAGCGCCAGGCCAATCTGGATATTGAGATGCTGCGACGCCCAGCGCCGTTCTTCCTCCTCGCCCTTCTCGCGGGCCGTCGCAAAGTCCTGCTCGAGCACCGGCAACGAGACCGAACGTCCGAGGTTGGGCAGCACTTGCGCCCAGTTCTCGACCTCCCGCCAAGGCTTGCCTGGCGCGGTCTGCATCGCCTCCGGGAACTCATAGAGCACCGGCAGGATCGAGCCGTCGACGATGCGCCCGTCGCGAACGCCGCGCGCATAGTCGAGCTCTGTCTTGAAGGCTCCCGCCGGCCGCTCGTCCGACTGCGTCGTGATGATGACGCCGAAGGATTCCGGTACCGCGACACGGGCGCCGCGGATCTGGCCGATGACGCGCTGGGCATAAGAAACCTTGCCGAGCAGGTGCAGCTCGTCGAGCAGCCAGCCCGCATACTTGCCGCCCGTCGCAACCTTCGGGTCAAAGGTCATCACCTTGAGGGTGGCCTTTGTCACCCGGTTGACGACCGTCTTCACATGATCACGGACATGCAGCAGGTCCGCGAGATCCTTGTCGGCGTCGATCATGCCGGAGATAGCCGCGAAGGCCAGATCGGCAACCTCCTGCGTCGGCCCGAACAACGCGAACGGCGCCTGCGGGCGCTCGTTCATCAACAGCGCCGTCAGCATGAGAGCGGCACCGTTCGTGGTCTTAGAGTTCTTCTTCGGCACCAGTACGAAGACGCCAGGCACCATCCTGATGCCGGTTTCGGAATCGAGCGAGCCGAAGAGGGCGCGCACGATATCGCGGAACCAGTCGCCGGCCGCGTCGCCCAGAGTCGGCTGCCCGGGTACGTCCGGCAACCGCAGGCGGTCGAAGATCGAGACGGCTCGGCCGGCTTCCGCCAGATCGAGCGGCAGTTCGGGCACCAGGGATCGGCCTGCGAGGAGACGCTCCTCCCAGTCCGGCACCGCAAAGGACATCGTCATCAGCYGGCCCGGCCTTTCGGCGTGCGCAGCAGATCACCCCACGGGCCTTTCGTGACGACGCTATGGGCGGCGATCTCGGCCTGTACCTTCTTGCCTTGCGACTCGGCGGCAACCGTCGGCGCCGGAGCGTCGTTCGACGGGTCGGACTTGCCCTTTCGGAACTTGCCCTGCAGCGCCTCGAGGTTGGCGCGATCCATGATCGCGAGCGATTCCCTCAGCGCAGCGACGTTGCCCTTCATCGCGGCACGGTTCAGCGCCATCAACATCTCGCCGCGCTTGCGCAGCGCACCGGTTTCCAGCTCAGCCGCGTAGTGCTTGCGAAGCGTCGGTTCGCTCAGAGCCATCGCGCTCGCGATCTGGTCGACCGTCATGCCTGAGGCGATCAGCACGGCGACCTTCTCGCGGTCGCGYTCGCTCGCCTGGTAACGCCTGCGGCCGCCAGCGCCGGAGCGCTTTGGCCGAGGCGGAGCCGGGACAGGGGCCGGGCTCAGCTCGCCGGCAGCGACGAAGAGGTTGTCGCCGCCGAGGCGTTCCTTCAATTCGGCGGMGAACGCCTTGCGAAGGGTCGGCACGCTGATGCCGATTTCCTCGGCGATCACCGGATGGCCGAGGCGCTCCGAAGCCATCCGCTGAACGGTCGCACGCTGATCGTCATTCGGCACAAAGGCAGCCCGGCCCGGCTTCGTTTCTTTCTTTCCGCCGCTGGAATTGGCGTCGTTCAAGAAAAAAAACTCCGAATGAGGAGGACGCCGGTGCGGGGGATTGGGGCTTTGGGAACTTTTGACCGCCCCCCCTCGGCACCTGAAAACGATCTTGTGGGGTTGTCAGCGCCTTGTGGGCTAAACGACCGACTGCTGCCGCCTCGTCCGCTCGCGCGCCGTCTTGCCGTTGTGGCAGGCCGTGCACATCAGCATGACGTTGAGCGGATCGAAGTCCGCGCCACCATCTTTGCGCTCGACAATGTGGTCTCCGATCAGGCCGCGAGGCGTGGCGCTGCAATCCGTCCGGCATTCCGGAACCTCGCAGATGTATCCACGCTGGCGCTTGATCACCCGCACGAACTCGCGCCACGCGGGCGAGAGGTAGAACGGGTCAGCCGTCTTAGCCGGCGGAGAGACGCGCGATGGCAGAGTGCTGACGCGTGACGGAAGTGACTGCAATCGTCCCATAACCAAAGGCCCGAAACACGAAGCCCGCCGACCTCGAAAGGCAGCGGGCTGACATAGCTTCGCACTTGGTAGCTGGTGAGGCTGACGCGGGTTCCGTGAGATTCAACTTCGCTGTTCGGCGACGATCACACTACCGGAATAACCGTGCGCCCAACTGGCACGATTCGCGCCTGACGAGTCAAGCGCCCGCAATGCAAGTAGTAAGCGAGCGCTGTTTACAACTAGGCCGCATCGAGGTGGCCGATATCGATACGCATGCGCGTTGCCCGCCCGAATATCTCGATCAGCACCTCTGCCTCGGCGAGACCGATGGCCTCGACGACCACAGCCTGGAACGAGATGAATGGCCCTTCGATCACCGTGACGCGCTGGCCAGGTGCTACCCGTGCAGGAGGCGGGGGCGGAGGCTCGACCGAGTTCTGATAGTCGGCAACCGCCCTGATCGCAGCACCGGGCACTCGCAGCCATCCTGCAGAGGTGCCGACCACATCCTGCACGCCGTCGATATCGCGGATGTCGTCGATCGGCCGCCCATTGACGGTGACGACAGTGCGATCTGCCTGCACCTGGTCGAAGCGCTGTTCGCGGAACGGGACGCCGGCGGCGAAGAGATAGCGCGGGAAGGTCGCGACATCATGGGTGATCTCACGCCGCCCGAAGCGGATGACCTTGTGGCGGCTCGGCCAGAACACCTTGCAGCCTGCCTCGGCGAGCCCCTTTGCCGCACGAGCTTCGCCTCGCGGCGACGTATAAATCAGATGCCAACGAAGGGTCAGGTCGAGATCGACAGGCGCAGGGTTCCGAGTCTCGACGACCGACTTGAGCTCGACAAAGGGGCGCTCGCGCTTCTTCCGATAGTTGCTCATGGCAGCCTCAAAACTTCACTTCAGGTTCGGCCACCACGCCCGGAGGCGTCGGCGCCGGCAGGAACACGCGGAATTGACCGGTGAACATCGGGATGCGGGCGCCGCGCTGTGCCAGCCATGGCCGCCAAGCGTCGATCTCCGGCCCATCACAGAGGAATGCCCGCAACTCGCCGACCCGCTTCGCAGCCGCTGCGAGATCCGCCGCCGTCGCGGTCAGCGACTTCTGCGCCTCGGCCTGCTGCACGGCGAAGCTGACCCGGTTGCGCTGGCCCTCCGCGATCCGGAGATGCAGCAGCAGCCACCACTCGCGGGACCATGCCGGCACCGCGGCCGTCGCGCCGGCAGCCTGCGTCGCCTTCCGCTCGGAGGCCTTCGTCTCCAGGCCAACCCAGCACCGCCCGGCGAGATAGGCCGGGGCGCTCAGCCGTGATTTCAGCCCGCCTGCCTTTCGCTCGGCAGCGAAGGCAGAGATGCCATCGATGGCCAGCCGCCGCTGCTCGAATGGCACGGCCTCCCAGGCAGAGCGCAGCTGCACCCGGTTGTCGCCCTTGGCGAAGGGATAGGCCTCGAGGAACTGCTCGAAGGTCGGAGCCTCGGCCTTCCCCTCGCTGTCAGCGGCACTGCCGTCGTTCGTTGGCGAAGCTTCGCGCCCCTGCGCACCCTCTCTCTCAGAGGTAAGGGTTCTACTAAGGGTTTGGGTCTCATCAGATGGTACCCTTAGGCCGCCATTTGGAAGGGTTGCACGGTGAAAGCCTTCYACCGTGACACCCTTATTTTCGCATGGCTCCGCAGCATCAGCCCCGCGCGCTGCGTGCCGCGCATGCCCCGCTTCGTCCTCGTCGTCAGCGCCGGGCAGCGGATCGTGCGCCGCGGCGGCTTCCAGGGCGAGCCACACGTCGTCCCGGCGCAGGCGCACCAGCAGCTCCACGTCCATTTCGTAATGCGCCGTGGAGCCCGGCCCGGAGCCACCGTCGCGCACGCGGCGCAGCAGGCCGACCTGGCAGAATTCCTTCAGGGTGCGGCGCGCGGTCGAGATCGAACACTCGGCATCGTCTGCGATGCTTTGCAGGCCGGGATAGATCCGCGTCCCATCCTCGCGGGCGTGGTCAACGAGCTTGATCAGCACGAGCTTGCGGGTGCGCGAATGCAGCTTGGCCTTGAGGGCGTGGCCGAGAAGGGCGACGCTCATCGCACATGCCTCCCACCAACACGCGGACGCGGCACCACGACGCCGGTCTGCACGTTGATCGTCAGGCCATGCAGCGGGCAGGTCACGACGCCGTTGCAGTCGGGCGCCAGGCTGGAAAGCACGGCCCCCTTATGCGGGCAGACAAGGTGTCCCTCGGCATTGCGGCCGCAACGGCGACCGACATACGCCTCGTGGAACCGGTCGAAATTCCCATGCACGCCTGCGTCGGGCAGGCCGGGGAAGCCGACATCGGCCACGATGCAGCGCCGCCTGCGGTGCACGGGCGCCGGCATGGGCCCGCCATAGTCGGCGCCCGGCGCATAGGGGTTCGGCTTGGCAGGGAACTCCGACAGGGGCCGCGCAGCGATCATCGTGTCGGCGCTGCGTTGGATGCGGAAACCCAGCCGGACGCCGGTCGTGCTCGGCACGCTGGAGCCCCCGCGCAGCATCCGCTCCGGAAGGAAGCGACGGTCCAGGTGGTAGTGGGCCGCCGCGAAGTCGAGATGCTCGATATCGTCATGCCTGGGGCCGACGACAGGCCACCAGCGCAGGCGGAAGTCGTACCAGTACAGGACGCAGGGCACGAGGTAGAAGCGCCCGACAACGGGCGGCTCGCGCAGATCTTCGATGCGCTGCAGCCTCATTCCGCCGCCTCCAATCTCGCAAAGAGTGGCGCACCAGCGCCTGCTGCCTGGCGGTCGAGCGCGGCAGCCGCTGCAGGGTTGATCCAGAGCACTTCGGTCCGCTCGCGAGCCCCATCAGCCAGCGCCTCTCGCTCGACCCGCCGCCAGCCCGGCAGGGCGTCGTCATAGAGCGGCGCAGGATAGCCGGAGAGCACGACCATGCCTGCGAGATCGCGCAGCGCCTCGAGCAATGCCTCATGGTCGGCGTTGCTCAGTTCGTGGCGATACTTGTGCTTGGCGCAGTACGGATTCCCACCCGATCGCGTCTCATGGACATAGGGCGGATCGACATAGTGAAGCGCCTCCCTTCGATCATGAGCGCGCATCACGGCAACGGCGTCCCGCTGTTCGATTACTACGCCGGCGAGGCGCTCGATGATCGGCGGCAGCAGGTCGGGATAGTTCGCCCAATCGTGCGCCGGCGTGGTGCCGCTCTTGTTGCTGTCGGCACGAAAGCCGGTCGAGCGGCCGAGCGCGCCAGTGTTCCCGAACCCCATGAGCGAGCGCACGATCATCCGCCGCGCGCATTCGACCGGATCGTCGGACGGCTCATAGGCGTCGACGAATTCGGTTCGGGCGAACGGCGTCAGCCGGAGCTGCTCCACCAATTCGGCAGCGCGCGGCCCGCGCAGCACGCGGAACAGGTTCACAAGCTCGGAATCGAGATCGTTATAGACCTCGGCATAGGCGCGCGGCTTGCGCAGCAGCACCGAGTCCGCGCCGCCGAATGGCTCGACATAGATCCGGTGCGGCGGCAGATGCGCGATGATCCAAGGCGCCAGCAGCCACTTGCCGCCATGCCAGCGCAGAACGGGACGAGATGGATCGCTCATTCCGCCGCCTCCAGCGCCGCAGCGTTCTCACCCAACCCGCCCCACTGATCGGCCATGGCAGCGGCGATGCCGGGGAAGAAACGCGATCGTTCTTTCCAACGGTCAGGGCCGGGCGGCATCCGGTGAACTCTCGCCTGCCGACCCTCGACCACATCCGTCGGCAACAGCGGCGGAAGATTGCGCAGCCAGAGGCAGGTGCGTTTCACTTCGCCATGGCCGAACTGCCAAGGCTGCACGCTCTGGGCCGGCTCGGCGTAGTTTCGGATCAGCGCCTTGGCGTGCCGATGCATCACCGGATTCTCAACGCAGACGCGCTCGATCGGCGCATTCCAGAAGTCCGAGAACAGGTCGGCACCGGCCTCAAGATCAGCCTGCATATCTGCAACGGTCCGGCCGGGAGGCGGCCCGCTCAGCCAGCGCACGCCGCTATTGCAGAGGCGGGTACAGGGCGGATGCGCGACGATCAGGAGATCCCAGCCATCATCGAGAATGGCGCGTGCATCGCCAACGATATGGCAGTTGCTGCGGTCTTCTGAGGGCAGCAGGTCGCAAGACCACGCGTCATGCCCGCGGGCCGCGAAGGCGCGCCGGACAATCCCGCTATATTCGCAGGCGACGAGAACGCGCATCACGCCGCCTTCCGCTTGCGACGCGGCAGGGCGGGCAGTTCCGTTGCCGGGGCCTCGCTCGCCACCGCCTCCGGCGCCTCCGCGCCCCAGACATCCCAGCCCGGCCGGGCGGCGCGGGCGTTCAGTTCGATCTTGGGGAGGTTCGGGAAATAGGCCTCGGCGATCTCATGGACGAAGGGCGGCTTTTCGCTGTGCGGGCCGAGCGGATAGGCCAGTGCCGAGCGGAATTGCGTGCCCATGGCGGGCGCCGGGATGTCGCCGCGCGTGCCGACGAGCAGCAGCTCATGCTGGTTGCGGAACCAATAGCCGGTGCCGACCTCGTCCTTCAGCCAAACGACATGGCTCTTGTAGGTGAAGCCCCAGGCCGCCATGACGCGCAGCGCGTCGGGCAGCATCGGCACGGTCGCCCAGAGCAAGAGCACGGCGTCGTCGGCCATGATCTCGCCGACGGGCCGGGCGCAGATCGCCTCCGTCGGCGAGGTCGGGTAGTGATTATCCGCCGCCCGGTCCATGCCGGTCTCGTCGGACCAGACCGCGAAGCGCCATTCCGGGTCGGCGAGCGCGAGGCCATAGCGCTTGCCGCCGGCCGCAGCCTCGGCCAGCGCCGCATTGCCAGCCTCGATCTTGTCGGCCAGCTCCGCTTCGCGTTCGGCGCGCCGTTCCTTCTTCGCTGCCTGCTTTACATCGCGCATCTCGCGGGTGACGCGGGCGGCGACGTCCTGACGCCCTTTTAGCGCCTCATAGAGCAGGGCAGGGTTGGCGGTGATCGTCGCCAGCGCTGCGGCGCGGTGCGCATCAGCCGCCGGGTCGGCCGCCGGCACCGTTCTTGTCGCGATTGTGCCATGGCGACTGACGAAGGTCCGCTCGATGGCAACGTTGCCATTGACCTCCGGCCGCAGCTTGGCGACGAACGTATGCGAGACGCGGCAGCGGCCGGCGATCTCGCGGTCGCTCCAATGCGACCACTCTTCGTCCGAGAGCAGGATCCAGACGGCCCGGCGCTTGTCCTCATTGGTGCGGCGCAGACCGTGGGTTTCATTGGCGCCGACCGCATAGAGCACGGCGTCGCGCCGCGTCCCGGCCCGCACATCGCAGGGCATCTCGGCCAAGCCCGCCAGTTCATGCGCCGCGTCGCGGTGGAACCCGTCGGCGAGCCAGTAGGCGGTGCCGTCATAGAACACGACCGCATCGGGCAGCCTGACGCCGGAGCGCACCGCCTCGGCATAGTCGGCGACGACATGCTCGACGATCGCGGCGCGCGGCTGCGTGCCGCCATCGCGCCGGATGCGGTCGCGCGGGATCATCACGCCAGTCGGTTCTGACATGCGGTCAACTCCTCCAGGGCAAGGTTGGCGCGGATCTCGGCGGCGGAACATTTCAGTTCCGAGCCGATGAAGGCGGCAAGCGCGACCGAGAACGGGCCGCGCCGCGCCATGCGGCGCTTCAATCCGGCCGCGACATCGTCGAGCATGTTGGCGATGGCATCCCACTCGCCACTGCAGGGCAGCCCGCCATCTGCAGAGACGGCGGGCGCCGGCGCAGGGCAGGCCTCGCGGCTCAGCTGCACGGCAAGGCTCCGGCATCCGCCCCTCGCGACAGGCCAAACACGAGGGGCGGCGCCTGCAGCGGGGCCGGGGGAGGAGCCGGCGCGCGAGCTGTGAAACCGGAGCCGCCACAGCGGCCGCAAGCCGGGCGGGTGCCGTCCTGCGTGATGCGGGAGCCTTGGCCGCGACAGATGGGGCAGGGCGCGCCGCAATCGCTGCAGGCAATGCGCGTTCCGTCCCGGCGGCACATGTGGAAATTCGGGCAGCAGGGCGACGGCTTCACTCAGCCTCTCCCGCCAACGTGGCCGCATTGACGCGCTGGAACGCCTCGATCTGCTGTTTCAGATCGTCGAGCGCCTTGTCGCAGATCAGCGCGTCGGCGCGGGAATAGACGCCGTCGGCCACGCTGTTGGCGAAGGTGCGGGCAAGGTCCGCCACTTCCAGCATGACGGCGGCATGCGCCGAGAACGGCGTGCCGACCGCGCTGACGGGGCGGGGGCCGATCGGCTCCAGCCGGTAGCCGAGCAGATCGGCCTCGACCTG
The DNA here is from genome assembly GCF_056399325.1 of Allobosea sp. 01N443. Lineage (NCBI taxonomy): Bacteria > Pseudomonadati > Pseudomonadota > Alphaproteobacteria > Hyphomicrobiales > Alloboseaceae > Allobosea > Allobosea sp. 01N443. The sequence goes on along the minus strand of NZ_JBFTRC010000167.1, from coordinate 1,851 downwards.
CGTCAGCAGCGGCGTGCCGMATTCACGTTCAAGGGCCAGCTTGCCGGCAATGGTCAACATGGCGCCGCTGTCGCGCTGCGCCACATTGCTCATCATCTGCTGCGACACGCCGACGATCTCGCCGGCGCGCTTCTGGCCGCCGACACGGACGATCAGATCGGCAGCCGCGGCCTTAAGTCGGTAGGAATCCGCATCTTTGCGCATCATGGGCCTCGGTAGTGCCGGGCCGGGCTTTACAACGCGCCCGGCGGAACGGGCGGGTGCTAGGAAACGGCGACTGAAGGCGCCGAACTCGGCGCCGGAGGGATAGGGGCTTCGAAGAACCACGAGTCGTCCCACTCGCGATGGCCCTCGAGGGCAGCGCGGCGGATGCTCGCAAGCTGGGCGAGGTCAGGCGAAAGCTCGCCATTCTCCCAGCGCGAAACGGTTGCCTGCGTCGTGCCGGTCATCGCAGCCAGCTCGGCCTGCGAGACCTGCAAGACGAATTTGCGAATGTGTTGGATCGGATTCATCCTCAAACGTATACGCATGAGTATGAAATGACGCAAGAGGGTATACGTTCGCGATTTGTGGCAGGTTATGCGAGACCGTATATCGGCGGCATGAACATCCGCGCCAGAATCCAAGCCATTATGGACGTCAAGGAGTGGAACCAGGAGGAGCTTGCCGAAGAGCTCCAGGTGACACAGGCGACCGTCTCTCGGTGGATGAATGGGGCCGACCCGCGCGGCGAGACGCGCGACCGCATCAACGAGCTGCACTCTCGCGTCGTGGGCGCCCCGGCGCAGCCCGAAGGCCCGTCATTTGGCCGGGTGATCGGCGTAATCGGGCGGATTGGTGCGGGTGGCTCGATCGAGACGTCGAGCGAGCAGATCAATCACGCCGAGCCGCTTTTCGAGGTTCGCGTCCCTTTCCCGATTCCGGAAGATGCGCTGGCGCTGCAGGTTGGTGGTGACAGCATGTTCCCGCGCTATGACGATGGCGACGTCATCATCTGCTCACGGTTCGGCGAAAATCCCGATGGCGTTGTCGGTTATCCCGCCGGCGTGCAGACCGCCGAAGGCAACCGCTATCTTAAGCGCGTCCTGCGAGGCTCCCGGCCGGGCCTCTATCACCTCGAGAGCTACAATGCGCCTTTGATGCCGGACGTCCACATCGTGTCCTTCAGTTCGGTTATCGCGGTCATTCCGGCGAGCCAGGTGCATAAGATTACCGATCACAACCGCCGGAGCGTTACCCGGCAGATCAAGAGCGGGAAGCCTGACCGAGGCTGAGCGCAGGAAACCCACCAGCATTCACCCCTTTCGCAGGTCGCCGGTGCGCCTGTGGTGAAATACGTCTGCGCATAATATGCGTTGACATGAAAATGCGTATGCGTATTTTATGCCCCATCGCAATCCGATGGAGGCCTCTTCGTGTCACTTGCTGTCCAGCGCGGCGCCGCCGCTCACCGCTCCGCCACCATTCCCCAGCGCATGGCGGATTTCATCGTCAAACAGACCGCCGGCTCCGGCAGCGTCACCCGCGATGACCTGCTGCTCGATTTCACCGATGCCGAGATCGACGAACATATCGAGAGCGCCAAGAAGCTCGCCCGCCGCAACGGCAAGGCTTCGCGTCAATGAGCCTGGTCGAGATCGGCTCTGGCCTTCCGCGTGCGGCCGGCGCGATGCCGGTCTCGACGCAGCAGCGCATCGCCCTTGGGCTTTTGGCCCGGGGCCCTCTCTTCCTCTATCCCGGTAAGGGCTGGCAGAGCCGCGCCTTTCCCGGCGAGAGCGCACATGACGGCTCGATCCGCGCGCTGGAGCGTCGCGGTCATGCCCATGTCGAGATGCTCCCGATGGGTGATCT
>NZ_JBFTRC010000166.1:0-20841 GCF_056399325.1 Allobosea sp. 01N443 | reverse complement strand
GCCATCGGCCTTGACGTCCGCTTCGGCCGACAGCAGCTGCAGGAAGGGCTGCGTCGGCACCGGCGGGTAGCTGGACGAGTACAGGGCGATCGAATTCCGRTCCTTTCGGTTCTCGGAATGCATGGTCGCATGGTCGATGATCTTGAGATCGAGGTTGATGCCGACGGCGCGCAGCTGCTCCTGGAGCATCAGCATGATCGCCGCATAATCCTCACGCTGGCTGGTGAAGCAGGGAATGGTCACGCCGTTCGGGTGCCCCGCCTCTGCCAGCAGCGCCTTGGCTTTCTTGGGATCGTAGTTGTATTGCAGCTCGGGCGGCAAATCCGCTTTCTTGACCGCTCCGGCGAATTGCGGAGCGATGACCCCGACCATCGGGACCGCAAGACCGGCAAATGCCGTTGCGATCTGGTCGCTGTTGATGGCGTAGCGGATCGCCTGCCGCACGCGGATATCGTTCAGCGGCGGCCGCGTCAGGTTCAGGTGGAGCAGGTTGAAGCTGCCGGGCGCCGTGGCGTCGAAGATCGTGCTGGCCGAGCGCTGGCGCATCGATGGGAGCCAGCCGGGAGAGCGGACGCCTTCGATCATGTCGACCTGGCCTGAGGCGAAGGCGAGGGTTCGCGCCGTCGTGTCGGCAATGAAGCGGACATGGATCGTCTTGGTAACCGCCGGTCCAGCGAAGTGATCTGGGAAGGCAGCCAGTTGGATCCCGTCGCTGGGGCTGACGCTTTCCACCTGGTATGGGCCCGTCCCGACCGGACTCATGGCGAAGTCCTTGCCCTTCTCCTCGAAGGCCTTCCGGCAGAGGATCGAGGCCGCGAGGGTGGTCACGACGCTGCCGTTGAACAGCGGATCGGGCCGTTTGAGGGTAAACTGGACGGTGTGGGGATCGAGCGCCTTGACCGCCTCGACATTGGAGTAGAGCGGCTTCTGGTTGGTCACGATCTTCGGATCAAGATGCCGGGCGAAGGTGAAGACGACATCGTCAGCCGTCATTTCACCGTAGCCCTTGTGGAACTTCACCCCTCGGCGCAGCTTGTATGTCCACGTCTTGGCATCCTCCGAGCTTTCCCAGCTCTCGGCGAGACTGGGGCGGAAGTCCTCGGGCCGGATTGCAAACGTCCCTTCATCTGATTTCACGAGGGTATCGAACACCTGGTGAATCGCCCAGTTGTCGCCCCCGGTCATCCCGGGCTGCTGCGGATTGATGCTCGTGGGCGAACGCGCCGCCAGGGCGATCGAGATCGCCTCGTCCTTTGCATGAGCGATGGGAGCCCCCAGCGCCGCAGCCGCTGCAATCGTCGAGGCGTGACCGAGAAACGTTCTTCTGGTTAGTTTCATTATTTTTTCCTCCCTTTTTGCCTTGTTCTGACGTCAGGCGCTGATGGGAATGCTCCGCTTTTTCATCTCGGCCTCGTCGAATTCCATTCCGAGCCCCGGGGCCGTCGGCAATTCGAAGCGGCCATCGATGGGCTCGGACGGGTTCTTCTTGAAGAGCGATCCGGCCCGCTCCCAGTTATCCGCCAATTCGACCGGTTTGCTGAGATGCATGATGGTCGACAGCACATGAATATTGGCGAGGTGGCCGACGGAAGGCTGGGTCTGGTGCGGGACGAGCTCGACGCCGTGAGCATAGGCGACGGCGGCGCATTGCATCAGCCCGGTGATGCCTCCCATCTTGACGATGTCAGGCTGCACCATGCGCACGCCGGCATTGATCAGGTCCTTGAGCCCCTGAAGCGTATAGGTCTGCTCGCCGGCGGAAACGGTGATGTCGAGGCGCTGGGCGACCTCGCCCATGGCAGCGACATGGTAGTGCTGCACGGGCTCTTCGAACCACGTGTAGCCAAGGTCTTCGAGCGCCCGGCCGACCCGCATCGCGCCGCCGACCGAATAGCCGTTATTAGCGTCGAACCCGAGCACGAACTGATCGCCCAGCGCCTTGCGGACAGCCTTGGCCTTGGCAATGTCGCCGGGAATATCGACGTCCTGCCTGGTCCGGTCGCCGTCCCAGCGGATCTTCACCGCCGCGGGCCGCTCCTTCTCCACCCGCCGCATGACGACTTCGACAACCTGATCAACCGTGCGCCAGGCATTGCCCCCAACGGAGGCATAGCAGGGTAGAGCCGTGCGCCAGGCCCCGCCGAGTAGCTTGTAGACAGGCTGGCCGAGCAGCTTTCCTTTGAGATCCCAGAGCGCGATGTCGAGCGCTGCGAGCGCGGCCGTTGTGGCCCCTTCCGGCCCAAGTTTGATGCACTTGTGGAACAAAGTGTCCAGCAGGATGGCATGATCGAGAGCATCCTTCCCGATCAGGGCCGGCGCCATGTCGTTGGCGATGATGACTAGCGAAGCCAGGCCGCCTTGCATGGGCGAGGCTTCACCCAGGCCGTATTGACCATCCTCAGTCTCGATCCGGACGAACGCGCTTCGCGCCCCCTTTGCAGACGCACCCCAATCAACCTGGAACGTCTCTACCTTGGCAATCTTCATTATGCCCCCCCTTGGTACGTTAGACCCACCTGATTATCGCAGGGCGCTCATCAGCTCACTGCGACCTATTTAGTCTCACTGAATACGAGGATGGCGTCGCGCGAACCCACTCTGCTTGGTAGCGTCGAACGGAGCCGATAGATCCACCCTAAGCCGTCGATCGGTGCCGCCCATGACGCTTTCCAGTTTGCCCGCGCCCCGCAACCCGTCGGAGAGGTCGCGTGTGCAGACATTAAAATCGGCCCGTTCTCGGTGTCGTTGGCCAGGCGGATCGCCTTCTACTTGGCTGAGAACGTAGAGATCGGCGCAGTGCGACCGAAGGTTCGTCATTTCAAATGGCTGCATCCACCGGAACCCCACTCAGCACGCTCGGTTGATAGTAAAAGCCACCGCTCGCACCTGTCAGAACTGTTCAACTCTCGAGATGATCCGGGTCGTTGCCCGGCAGCCGCGGGATCAACTCGTCGATCGAGCGTTGAATATGCGCACGCATCAGCCGACGCACGGCAGTCGCATCGTTGCGCGCGCAGGCCTCGATGATCGCCTCGTGCTCGGGCACCATTGCGGCAAGGCGGTGGTCGGGGAAGCCGAAGCGGCGTCGCGTCGCTCCAACGAATGCATTGTGCTGATCGAGCAGAACCAGCGCGGATCGGTTCGGGCGGATCGACAGGATGCTGGTGTGGAAAGCGCCATTGGTCGAGGAGATCGCCGCCGAATTGCCCTGGCCGATCGCGGCGGCATAATCCTTATGGATAGCCCAGAGTGCGTTGATGTCGCTAACGGTTGCAACCGCCGCGCTGTAGCCGGCCAGAGGCGGTTCAAGAGCAAGGCGGATCTCGAATAATTCGCGGATGAAGGCCCGTTCGATCGAACGAACCCGCGCGCCCCGGTTCGGTAGAATCTCGATCCAGCCCTCGCCTTCGAGCTGCCCAAGCGCCTCGCGGATCGGCGCGGGGCTCGTCCCGTAGCGCTGCACCAGCGCCGCCATTTTCAAATGTTCAGACGGCGCAAAGGTCCCGGCAACGATGTCGGCGCGGATGGCCTCGCGCAGCCGCTGATACGTCGTCGCCTGCATGAAGGGCACGATTCGGCTGGCGGGGGCCGGTGCGTCCGTCATCTCGGCGCTCTCATCGTCGATTCCACCGCCCGCCCGATCGCCGCCCGTTCGTGAAACGCAATGCGGGTTGATGCAACCCGTGCGACGCAATCAGCCTCATTCGGACGTCTTGACATTCGCCGCCTTCTGCGAAGTTATAGATATTATATAATCCGACGAAGCCGAAGATGTCCAGCCAGCCTGGGCCTCGCGACCCGGACCCTGGGTCACAACCGGCCGTGCCAAGGGATTGGAAGCGAGCACCATGGACGTGCGGCTACTGGACAAGACGCAAGACGGAGCCGAACCAGGTCCTCGCGCGAGCGAAATCGTCCGTGTCGAAATTTGGATATTCAGTTATCCGATGGTCGGAGTCGGACCCGGCGGCATCGACGTGACCGGCGCGAAGTCCGCGCGCACTCGCCTCGCAGTGCGAATGGAAACGCGGGACGGCGCGCGGGGCGCCTATGTCGGCGGCCAGGCGAACTCGCTGGCCCAGGCCGCGGCCTGCGCCCGCGCTGTGCTCGGCCTCGACGTCTTCGCCCGCGAACGGGCCTATGAGCGTGTCCGCCGCCAGCTCCGCAAGGAAGACCGCATGGGCGCTGGCGTGATCGACATCGCGATGTGGGATCTGGCCGGCCATCGACTGGGCCTGTCGGTCAGCCAAATGCTCGGCGGCGGCAAGACCCGCCTCCCCGCCTACGCCTCGACCTGGTTCGGCGGCGAGGGTGGCGGCCTCACGACCCCCGAAGCCTTCGCCGACTTCGCCGAGGAATGTTACGAGCTCGGCTACCGCGGATTCAAAATGCATGGCTGGACCGACGGCAGCCCGACGCGCGATGCCGCGGCCGTGCGTCTGCTTGGCCAGCGCATCGGCGACAGGATGGCGCTGATGCATGACGCTGCCTGCCATCTGCGCAGCTTTGCCGACGCGCTCGAAGTCGGCCGGGCCTGCGATGACGCCAATTTCTTCTGGTACGAGGATCCCTATAGCGACGGTGGTCTTGCCGCCCACGCCCACCGGCGGCTGCGCGAGATGCTGAAGACGCCTCTCCTGCTCGGAGAGCATGTGCGGGGGTTGGAATCCATGGCGACGCTGACAATCGCCGACGGCACCGATTTCGTGCGCGCCGACCCCGATTTCGACATCGGTATCACCGGAACGATGAAGATCGCGCATTTTGCCGAGGCGCTCGGCCTCGATGTCGAGTTGCATGCGCCAGGACCCGCCCACCGGCACTGCATGGCGGCGATCCGCAACACCAATTTCTACGAACTGTCGATGGTCGGGCCGTCCCGAGGCAATTTCAATGCGCCGGTCTACACCTGCGGCTATTCCGACGATCTCGACAGCGTCGGTGCTGATGGATGCTTTCCGGTGCCCGGAGGGCCCGGTCTGGGGGTKAGCTACGACTGGGACTACATCACCCGCAATGCCAAATCGCATGTCGTGATCGAGTGAGGGCGCCATGCTGAGCGTAGAAGACACGGCAAGCGCCGCCCGCGACGTCCTCGGCTCGGCGGCCACGCGGATCCGCCGGATCGACGTCATTCTGTTCGCGCAGGACATGGAGAACGTCGCCTTCGATGTCAGCCCGAGCGGCATCGACATGCCAGGCGTGCGAACGACACGCAAACGCATCGCGGTCCGCATCGAAACCCAGGACGGCGCGCGCGGCGAATATGTCGGCGGGCGTACGGACACCGCCCCGCAGACCCATTTCATCGCCAAATGGATCATCGGGCGGGACTGCTATGCCCGTGAGACGATCTACGAAGACATTCGCCGCTGGTTGCGCAAGGAAGACCGGATCGGCGGCTGCCAGATCGACAACGCCCTCTGGGACCTCGCCGGCAAGCGCACCGGCCATTCGGTCAGCGATCTGCTCGGCGGCCATCGCGGCAAGCGCCTGCCGGCTTACGCATCGACCTGGTTTGGTGGCGATGGCGGTGGTCTGGCCACGCCCGAGGCCTTCGCCGAATTCGCCGAGGAATGCCACGGCCTGGGGTATCGCGCCTTCAAGATGCACGGCTGGACCGATGGCGGTTGGCGGCGTGATGCCGCCGCGATCCGGCTTCTCGGTCGGCGTGTCGGCGGGCGCATGAAGCTGATGCACGATTCAGCCTGTCACCTGAAGACCTTCGCCGACGCCCTCGCCTGTGGCCGTGCCTGCGATGAGGCCGGCTTCTTCTGGTACGAGGATCCCTATAGTGACGGCGGGCTTGCTGCCCACGCCCATCGTCGCCTGCGCGAACTGATCAAGACGCCGATCCTGCTTGGCGAGCACGTGCGTGGGCTGGAAGCCATGGCGACACTCACTCTCGCCGACGGCACCGACTTCGTGCGGGCCGATCCCGATCTCGATATCGGCATCACCGGCACGATGAAGATCGCCCATTTCGCCGAGGCGCTGGGCCTCGATGTCGAGCTCCACGGCAATGGTCCGGCACATCGCCACGCCATGGCCGCCATCCGAAACACGAACTTCTATGAATTGGCCATGGTCGGGCCGTCGCGCGGCCAGGCTGTCGGCACGTTCTATACCGACGGATATTCCGACAAGCTCGACGCGGTCGCCTCAGACGGCTGCTTCGTCGTGCCCGACGGTCCAGGCCTCGGCGTCAACTATGACTGGGATTTCATCGAGAAGCACAAGGTCAGCCACAGCGTCTTCGAATGAGCGCGGCCGAAAGAGCCCGCCATTCCCACAGGAGGAAATCATGACACGCATCACACGACGCTCAGTCGTCGCGAGCGCCCTGAGCATGGCCGGCCTCAGTGCCGTGTCGCACAACGGCGCAGCCTTCGCGCAGGGCGCGACCGACACGCTGACGCTGCGGCTCCAGGCCCGCGACCTCGGTTCGATCGATCCAGCCCTGACCAAGACGGGCGACGACGAGACGATCGTGCTCCAGGTCTTCAACTCGCTGGTCAATACCAAGCGCGGCACCATGGACATCGAGCTGGCGGCGCTTCAGCCGGAGCTCGCGGAACGATGGGAGGTGTCGCCCGACAAGAAGGTCTGGACCTTCTATCTCAAGCCCGGCGTGAAATGGCACCAGGGCTATGGCGAGGTCTCTGCCGATGACGTGAAGTTCTCCTATGAACGCCAACTCGACCCCAAGCTCGGCGGCGTGCACGGCGCCAGCTTCAAGGACATTGACACAATCGAGGTCGTCGATCCGCTGACGGTCCGTTTCGTCCTCAAGGCACCGAACGCGTTCTTTCACGCCTCGGCCCTGACGCCCGGTTTCGGCCGCTACATCGTGCCGCGCAAAGCCGTCGAAAAGCTTGGAGCCGAATTCGGCCGCGCGCCGATCGGCAGCGGGCCGTTCGAATTCGCCGAGTACCGGCCGCAGGAATCGATCGTCCTCAAGTCGAACAAGGATTATTTCCGCGGCGCACCGCCGACCGCGACCCTGCGCTTCCGCTACATCCCGGCCGACAATGCCGCGACAATCGCTTTCATCGGCAAGGAGATCGACCAGACCAGCGGCCCGCGCGAACCGCGTTGGGTTGATCAGATCCAGAAGGCCCGGAGCGATGCCCAGATCAGCATCATGCAGCCCGGGAGCCTGCAATTCCTCCACTTCAACATGAAGATCAAGCCGCTCGACGACGTGCGCGTGCGCCAGGCCATCGCCTATGCAGTCGATCGCAAGGTCTGGAAATCTGTGTTCGGCGTGGTCCACGGCCCGCTGCCCACGATCGTCCCGGAAGAGTTCTACGGCGCCCTGAAGACAGCCGATATCCCCGCCGAGCTTCGCTACGATTACGATCCGATCAAGGCCAAGGCCCTGCTGGCGGAGGCCGGCCACCCCAACGGCTTCAGCATCGAGGCCTTGTCGAGCGAGCGCTCCGACTACAAGCAGAACATGCTGATGGTGCAGGACATGCTGCGCAAGGTCGGCATCGACGTGAAGCTCAAGATCATGGACCATGCGAGCTATCACGCCGCCATCCGAAAGGACGAAGGCACGATCGACATGCTGTCGACGGCGATCGCGCCGACGGCGCCCGCCGTGATCAACGAGTTCCTGCATTCGGCCGCGGCGGTCGGCAAGCCGGCATCGTTGCGCAATTTCTCGCATTACGGCGAGATCGGCGGCAGCGTTGACAAGCTCGTCGACGAGGCCGTCGGGTCGACCGATGTCGACCGGCAGCTGGCGCTGCTCAAGGAGGCCCAACTCCAGATCCTGCGCGACATGCCGGTGCTGCCGCTGCAGACCCAACCCCTGGTCAGCGCGATCCAGGGCCATGTCGACCTCGGCTACAAGCCGCTCAGCGGCTTTGGCCAATACGAATACGCCACGGCGCGGCGCGTAGCCCGCTAGGGCATCGGCCTGAAACCTGGAGAGCGGTTTTCGGGACAGCCGATGCAAACACAAGAGGTTGGATCACTGGGCGGATACGACATTCGGTCAGATGATCGAGCGCCAGGCGCCGGTGGCTTCATGCCGCCGGCCATGCCCTGAAAGGTTTGCGAGACGATGGGGCGGTTCGTTCTCAAGCGACTGGCCGATGCAATTCTGACCGCCTTCCTGGTCTTCTCCTTCGTCTTCTTCGCCATGCGGCTCCTGCCGGGCGATCCCGTCATCGCCATGCTCGGCGACCGCGCCAATGCCCAGACGATCGAGAATGTCCGCAGGACACTCGGGCTCGACCAGCCGCTCCTCGTCCAATATGGCCGCTTCCTCTGGGGGCTCCTGCATCTCGATCTCGGCCGCTCGCTCGTCAACGGGGTCGACGTCACCGCGACGATGCTGCGGCACCTGCCCTATACGATCATGCTGACGCTCGCCTCGACCGTGGTCGGCATCCTGATCGGCGTGCCCGTGGGCGTCGCCTCGGCGATGCGCCCGAGTGGCGGCGTCGATCATTCGAGCCGGCTCGTCTCGCTGTTCGGCTCGGCCCTTCCGGATTTCTATCTCGGCCTCATCCTGCTCATCGTGTTCGGGCTGAAGCTCGGCTGGTTTCCGCTGCTCGGCGGTGGCGACACGCCCTTCGACCTGCGCTACCTCGTCCTTCCCGCGATGACGCTCGGACTGCTGAAGGGCTGCGGCCTGATGCGCCTCACCCGCACGGCCGTCCTCGACGTCTCGGGCCGCGACTATGTCCGCACGGCTCGCGCGCTCGGCACGCCGGAGCGGGTCGTGGTCTGGAAGCACATCGTGCGCAACGCGCTGATCCCGATCACGACGCAGCTCTCACTCATGATCGTCGCCACGCTCGGCGGCACCATTGCGATCGAACTCGTCTTCAACCGGCCGGGCGTCGGGCAACTGCTCGTCGGCGCGGTGACCGCCCGCGACTATAGCCTGATCCAGGGAGGCCTCGTGCTTCTCTCGGTCCTCGTCGTGCTGGTGAACCTTGCAACCGACCTGCTCTACGTGGTCATCGACCCCCGCGTGAAGGGAGCCTGACATGCTCGATCGCGTCTTCCTGGCCATCGCCGCCGCCATCCTGCTCCTGCTCCTGGTCGTCGTCGTGTTCGCCCCCTGGCTCCAGACGCATGACCCGCTGCTGCAGGACTTCGCCGCGGCCGATCAGGGTCTCTCCGCCGTGCATTGGCTGGGTGCCGACGAATATGGCCGCGATATCTTCTCTCGCCTGATCGAGGGAGCGCGCCTGTCGATTACGATCGGGGTGGCCGCGCCGATGCTGGCCGCCCTTGTCGGCATCAGCCTGGGCACGGCGTCGGCCTTCTTCGGCGGCTGGGCCGAGGCGATCGTCACCCGCCTCACCGACATGATGATGTCGTTCGATCCGCTTCTGCTCGGCGTGCTGATCGTCGCCTTGCTCGGCCCCGGCGTGCAGAACCTGTCGATCGCCATCGCGGCAGCACTCGTACCGTCATTCATCCGCCTCTCGCGGGCCTCGGCTCTGTCGGTCAAGCGGGAGGCCTATGTCGACGCATCGATCGCCATGGGGCGCGGCAAGTTCGGCACCATTGGAATGCATGTCCTGCCCAACATCGCTGGCCCCCTCATCGTCATGCTGACGATCTGGATCGGCTCGGCGATCCGCCTCGAGGCATCGCTCAGCTTTATCGGGCTCGGTGCCCAGGCTCCGGCCCCGTCATGGGGGAACATGGTGCGCGAGGGTGTTGCCGACATCTTCGGCTCGCCACTACCGGCCATATTTGCGGGGCTCGCGATCACGCTGACGGTCCTGGCCTTCAACATCCTCGGAGACCGCTTGCGCGACCGCCTCGATCCCGACCGGGTGACCGGGCGATGACGCCGCTGCTCTCCATCCGCGACCTCCAGGTCTCCTTCGGCGCGAAAAACGGCCCGGTTCAGGCGCTCCGCGGCGTCGATCTCGATCTGCACGCTGGCGAGTGCCTCGGCCTCGTCGGTGAATCCGGCTCCGGCAAAAGCCTGACCGCGCTGGCAGCGCTTGGCCTGCTGCCGGAAGCCGCCACCGTCACGGCCGGCCGCGTCATGTTCGATGGGCAGGATCTCCTGACCCTGCCGCGCCAGTCACTCGATGCGATCCGCGGTCGCCGCATCGGCATGATCTTCCAGGAGCCGATGACGGCGCTCAACCCGATCATGACCGTGGGCGAGCAGATCGGCGGGCCGCTGCGGCGGCATCTCGGTCTCTCCCGCGCAGTTGCACGCGCCCGCAGCATCGAGCTTCTGAGCCTCGTCGGCATTCCTGCGCCCGACAAGCGCGCCGCCGCCTATCCGCACGAATTGTCCGGTGGCATGCGCCAGCGCGTCATGATCGCGATGGCACTCTCCTGCGATCCGCAGGTCCTGATCGCCGACGAGCCGACGACCGCGCTGGACGTCACCATCCAGGCGCAAGTGCTCGACCTGCTGCGACGGCTGCGCCAGGAACTGAATCTTGCCGTGGTCATCATCACCCATGATTTCGGCGTGGTGGCCGAACTGACCGACCGGGTCGCCGTCATGTATGGCGGCCGGGTCGTCGAGGAGGCGACGGCCCTTCGCCTGTTCGATGCCCCCAGCCACCCCTACTCCATCGGTCTGCTGGCCGCGACGCCTTCGCTGGAGACGCAGTCCATGCGGCGGCTGCCTACGGTTGGCGGAGCTGTGCCACATCTGACCGAGATGCCGTTGGGTTGCGCCTTTCACCCGCGCTGTCCCGAATGTTTCGCCCCCTGTGCCAGATTGGTGCCGCCGCTGGAGCAAATCGAGGATGGTCACCTCGCCGCGTGCTGGGCGCGGCAGAACCAGCCGCAGGAGACGCCACAAGCGGCAGCGATGAGCGCGGGCGCGGCACCATGAGCGAACCTCTCCTGCGGCTCGAGGACTTGCAGAAGACCTTCGGCCGGGCTCCTGGCGGCATTCGGGCCGTCGACGGGGTGTCCCTTGATCTCCATCCCGGCGAGACGCTGGCCCTTGTGGGCGAATCCGGCTGCGGAAAATCCACGCTGGCGCGGCTTGTCCTACGCCTGACCGATCCTACCGGCGGGCGCATCCTGTTCGAGGGGCAGGACATCGCCGGCTTGTCGCAGCCCCGCATGAAGGCCATCCGCCGCGATTTGCAATTCATCTTCCAGGATCCGTTCTCGTCACTGGACCCGCGCATGCGGGCGGGATCGATCGTGACGGAGCCGCTGGCAGTGCATGGCCTCGTTTCGCAGCGGGGCGAGCGAACCAGCGCTGCGGTGCGATTGCTTGAAGCCGTCGGCCTCAGTGCCCGCCATATCGGCCAATGGCCCCGCCAGTTTTCCGGCGGGCAACGCCAGCGCCTGGGCATCATCCGCGCCTTCGCGATGCGGCCGAAGCTCATCGTCGCCGATGAACCGGTCTCCGCTCTCGACGTCTCCGTGCGTTCGCAGGTCATCAACCTGCTGCAGGATCTCCAGGACGAGCAAGGCACCGCCTATCTCTTCATCTCGCATGACATGGCGAGCGTAAAGCACATGGCGAGCCGCGTAGCCGTGATGTATCTAGGGCAGATCGTCGAGATCGCGCCGAAGAGCACCTTCTTCTCGGCCCCCCAGCACCCCTATAGCCACGCCCTCCTCTCGGCCGTGCCGATTTCGCACCCGGCAAAAGTCCGGGACCGGATCCTGCTGCCGGGCGATCCACCGAGTCCCGCCGCGATCCCCAAGGGATGTCGCTTCCATCCGCGCTGCCCGATTGCCGAACCCCGCTGCAGGACGGAGGTGCCAGAGGCGCGACCGGTCGGCGAAGGGCATCTGGTGGCCTGCCACTTCGCGTCTCCTTGGCCGCTCGGCGGCGGTGGCGGACGCCCACGATAAGATCGTTGAGTTGGAATTTGCCTGTAAGAAAACGGCGACGTTGGCTGTGAACTGCCTGGGATGCCCCGGAGTTGCTCGTGACGCTGACCAAGATCCATTCAAGTGACAGACTTAGTCTGTCGCAAGATAGGCGGTAGCCGCCGCTTCCAACGCTCCCCCGCAGGCAGAGCCCCGCTATTCCCGTAGCGCCGGCGCACCTTTGGAACTTCGGACGATACTCCCCCCGGGTCCGCGGTGAGCGCGTTCGATGCCGCAGGTGCCTGAACGAAATCTTCTGGATCGTCACGCTTCGGTGTCGATCTCTCGATCGACGGCATTTCCATCAGGGATTACCGTTGTCTACGGTTATCCCTGTCGCCGGTCCAGATGCTTCGCAGGTACGCCGAGGCTCGATCGCAACTTGCCAAGAAGATGGGGCTTGGTCAGCAAAGGCGGAAGCGCTCACGGGCTGCCTGACAGCAGTCGAAATCGGAATGTGCCATCAATCAAAAGCCGCTCGGCGGAAAACATCGGGCGGCTTTTAATTTTCAAACTTTAAGGTTAGCCGCAGACTCTTTGCCACTGCGACGGTCGGCCTCCAAATCATAGGTGACCTTCTGACCTTCAGCTAAACCCCGAAGACCAGCGCGCTCCAAGGCAGTCGCATGGACGAAGACGTCTTTACCACCTGTGTCTGGAGCGATGAATCCATAACCTTTGGTTTCGTTGTACCACTTGACCGTTCCATTCGCCATTTTTGTTCCTATCGCTTTATTGTGACAACCCAACAAAGCGTAAAGCACCCCTCACCTTTTGCAAAGCGTCAGCATCAATCACTTTTTCTGACGGTTATCTAAGCGTTGGGAGCGGATTTAGCCGACACCTCTCAGGTTGCTTTAACCTTGAGTTTGACCTCTGAATTACTGCTTCGCTCAGCGGGTTTTGGTGTGCCATTATCGCCTTTTTGTAGCAATTGGCTCGCAATAACAAATCAATGACTACAAAGAACAAGCGGCAATTCGCGGCGGTGTGTTAGCGAAGCTGCAGAATCTATGCGTTTCGTAGCCGTCTGCGACAGAAGTACCTGTGTTCAACATGTTCTCCCGAAAGCTGCGAACTTCGAAGCCAGGCATGGTCGCTACTCGCCTGGAAGACTTCCTCGACATGATCACCACGGCAGCTTCGATTAGCGCCAAACTTGGTGGCGGCGCTGACCGCATGGTCGAGAACAAATTGGCATTCCACGCTGCTATTTGGGCAGCTGCGGATGCCTATGGGCAACTGCTCGGCGCCTCAATAGAAGAGACCACTGAGGGTGTTCAGCTGTATCTCAGTCGCTACGGCGACACAGAAGAGACGCTCAAGACGATGCTAATAAGTTTTATGATGCCCGAATTCGCTCCGTTGGTTCGGGCTACTGGCGAAGCGATTTTTGCAATCCGCGCCGAGGCTTCAGATAACGGCCTGGAACTGCGTCGCTTGACGGAGCTGGCGGAGCTAATCGCCGATTTCAAAGCGTGCCCTCAGCGCGCCAACTGATCCAAGCCCTCCACGAATACCTGCAGATTTTCGCGAATACGCCACGGATTTTGAAAATACCCTCGAAAAAATCTTGAATTATTAACCATACTTCGGCCATCCTCGCCAAATTATCCGCTGCGAATCGGAGTTTACCATGCGCGTTTTATTAATTGAGGACGACGCATCGATCGCGCAGAGCATCGAGATGTTTCTCAAGCTGGAGAACATCGAAGTCACCAAGACAGCCTATGGAGCCGATGGCTTCGCCCTCGCTCAGGCGGCGCCGTTTGACCTGATAATTCTGGATCTTGGTTTACCAGACATGCCAGGAATTCAGGTGCTCACGAAACTCCGAGCATCATCCATCAACACTCCTCTGATGATCCTCTCGGGTATCAATGAGGTTCAACAGAAGGTCCGTTCGCTGATTGCAGGGGCGGACGACTACCTGACAAAGCCATTCCACCGAGACGAATTTCTTGCACGCCTGCGGACTTTGGAGCGTCGCTGCAACGGGACCGAAAACCGCACGGTCCGGGTCGGAGACCTCTGCATCGATCTGGATTCAAAAACGGTTGACGTCGCCGGGAAGCCCGTTCGTTTGACTGGCAAGGAATATGAGATCGTTGCGTTCTTGGCGAGCCGCCGTGGGTTCACCCTGTCAAAGGAAATGATCCTCAATCACCTTTACGGTGGGATGGACGAGCCCGAGCTCAAGATCGTGGACGTCTTCATCTGCAAGGTGAGACGGAAAATCGCAGATGCATCGGGCGGAGCGAACTACATCGAGACGGTTTGGGGACGCGGCTACATGTTGAACAATGCCGAGCCATCCCTCCAAATGGTTTCCTAAGGCCGATTCTCTGCTGTCTACGCGGATAGCTTGTCTCGGTCGCGCGGGCAGCTTGGCCCGGCTGAGCTGACGCCGGGCGCGCTTCAGCGACTCGCATCGGTGTCGCGGCTCATCTCCATGCCAACCACCTTGCCGAGTTCTCTGCCAGTGATCGGTTGCAGATTGGCGAAACTGAATCTGAGTCAATGGCAGGCCAGCGGTTGGTTGCGGCGCTGCCTACACCGTTCGTATCGCGGGGCGCAGAAGATCGCCGATGCCGTGCGCGACGCCGCGCAGCACGACAAGCTCGGCCTCAACACTTTCTCGGGCTCCGGCATGTCAATTGCCTTTGCGAAAGGTCGCAGCGAGGCAGCGTGTTATCGATACGCGATTGGCGGAGATTTATATTGGCGTTACATCGTCATTCGACAGCAACTCACAGTTGAGTTGTTGGACCGACGGTAATCGCCAGCCGTCATGCTTCATGTTTGGCCTCGACAACCTTGGTTTTCGGGCAATTCCTTCCCGGCGGGTCTTCGGATACGCGCATCCGGCGGCTCAAAAGATGCAATCGTCGGGGGATGCGACTATGGCGACCGGAAACGTGAAATGGYTCAATACTGAGAAGGGTTTCGGGTTCATTCAGCCTTCGGATGGCGGCAAGGACGTGTTTGTACATATCGCGGCCGTGAAAGAGGCTGGCATGATGACTCTGATAGAAGGGCAGAAGGTAGCGTTCGATTTGAAGACCGAGCGCGGTAAAACAGCCGCAGGCTCGCTCCAACTCCTCTGATCACTCCAAGCCTCGCAGTAATTCAAAGCCTCTTGCGGGCTTCAGCGCCCGTGGGAACCCGAGAGCCACTTCAAAAACGCGGGCGCGCCGAATTGAAGTCCAGCTGGTATTTGCGCATCTCCTTGGTGTCGTCGCGCACTCGAATGCCGCAATCGAGATACTGCTGGTGTAGGCGCTTCAACGCCGTACGGTCCAGCCGCACGCCGAGCCCGGGTCCATCCGGCGGCGCAAGCGAGCCGTTCTCGATCTGGAGCTTGCCGCCCTCAATCACCTCCTCGACCTGCCACGGGTAGTGTGTGTCGCAAGCATAGGCGAGGTTGGGGATCGTAGCGCCGACATGAGTCATCGCTGCCAGGCTGATGCCCATATGAGAATTCGAGTGCATCGAGATCCCGAAGCCGAAGACACGGCCGAGATGGGCCAGATGCTGGGTGGCGCGCAGGCCACCCCAATAATGGTGGTCGGACAGAACGACCTGAACGGCATTCAGGCGTATCGTTTCGGGAATATGCCCGAAGGCGATCGTGACCATGTTGGTGGCGAGCGGCATCGGCGCGAACGTCGCGACCTGCCCCATCTCGGTGAGCGTCCTTGTCGGGTCTTCGAGATATTCGAGCAGCCCGACCAACTGCGGCATCACCCGCCGCGTCGTCTCGACCGACCAGCCGCCATTGGGGTCGATCCGCAGCGGGTGGTCCGGAAACGCCTTGCGCAGGTGCCGGAGCGTCTCGATCTCGAAATCGGGTTCGAACACGCCGGCCTTGAGCTTGATTGAGCCGAAGCCGAATTCCGCCACCATCCGGCGCGCCTGCTCGACCATTTGTTCATGGCTGAGCGCCTCGCCCCAATCATCGGCAGGATAGCCGGGATCATCCTTGTGCCGTTCGAACTTGTAGAACAGATAGGCGCTGTAGGGCACGCGGTCACGCAGCTTGCCGCCGAGCAGGTCGTAGAGCGGCCGGCCGGTGAGTTGGCCCTGCAGATCGAGGAAGGCGACCTCGAAGGCGGAGAGCGCCGAGGCGCGGGCCTTGTCGCCTGCGGGTGCAAAGGTTTGGCCGGGGTCGGGGTTATCGCCCACCGCAGCATAGACGACCTGCGTCAAGCCATTCAGGTCGAACGGGTCGAGACCGATTAGCCCCGCCTTCGCCTTGTCGAGATTGGCCAGCGTCTCCAGATCGCCATAGCTCTCCCCGAGCCCGACATGGCCCTCCGAGGTTTCGACCTCGATGATGCTGCGCAGGGCCCAGGGTTCGTGCACGCCGTTGACGTTGAGGAGCGGCGGGTCGCGGAAGGCGATCGGAGTGACACGGACATCGGTGATGCGCATCGGGGGCCTCGGCTGCACGGGGGGAGTTGGAATGATCGCGGTCAAACGGGCGCGGCGTCTCAGACACCCGCTGCGGGTGGAGGAACCGGTGCACCGGCATATTCAAGCGAGCAGAAGCCGCCACCTTGAAAATACAGCGCAGGCGGCTCATGGGTCAGCTCGGCTTCCCCAGCCATGGCCTCCTCGGCATAGTCGTCGGCACGGTCCTTGGGCCGGTAGCCCAGCCCATATGCGACCGCATTGTCGTACCATCCGCCGGCATTGTCGGAGACACCGTAGACAATAGTGTTGTGGATGTCGGGATGCTCCAGCCCGATCAGGCAGAGCTGGGCAAGATCGCGCCCACTGATCCAGATCTTGAGCGTACGGGCGCTGGCGGGAATGTCGGCGGCATTGCCGATCCGCACATGCATGCTGCGGATACCGTACTTGTCGGCATAGAGCGCGCCCACTGCCTCCCCCCAGCACTTGCTGAGCCCGTAGCGTCCGTCTGGTCGCGGCAGGACCGTCTCGTCGATGCGCTGATGCCTGGGATAGAAGCCGACGGCGTGGTTGCTCGAGCCAAATACGACGCGGCCTACGCCTTGACGTCGTGCCGCTTCATAGACGTTCCAGGTGCCGACGACATTTGTCTGCAGAATGGACTCGAACGGCGCTTCGCGCACGACGCCCGCCATGTGGATCACCCCGTCCATGCCCATCATCGCCCGCTCGACGGCGCCGATGTCGGCGATATCGACCTGCACGGTTTCCTCGTTGGTCGCGAGGCTCGCCGGGGCGACAGTGTCTAGAATGCGGATGCGGGCGAAGCGGCTGCCGAGTTCCTGGCGCAGTTTTCGCCCAATATTGCCGGCGCCGCCCGTGATCAGCAGGTTACGAACGACGGTCGGCTCTTGCAGTTCCATGCGTCTTCTCCCGGCTCTTTTTTTGAAACGAGGTGGGTGCTCCGATGCTTCTCCGGCTCAGCGCAGCAAGGCGGCTCGAAGCCGCCCGTCGAGGGCAAAGACGCTCCCGGATGCCGGAGCCTCGGCAATCTGCTGCGGTGTCAATCCGATCCGGCCGCTTGTAACGTAAAGCAAGTCCCCGCGCCTCCCACCGAAGGTCAGCCCGGTCGGACGCGGCACAGGCAAGGATAAAAGCCGCATGTCGGAACCGTCGCGCTGCAGGCGTGCCAGGCTCCAGCCGTCCCATAGCGCGACCCACAGGTAATCCGGCTCTTCCAGGGTCAGGGCCATGGGGCGCCCGTGCAGGGCATCGACGCGTGCGACCAGCCCCAGGCTCCCGAGTCTGTTGCCCGTCCTGATCGGGAAGCGGATGATATCGCCGGCCTCCCTGAGCGCGACGTAGAGATGGCGCCCAGGCGCGTCGATCAGCATGTCTGTGGGTGTGGCCGGCAGTTCCACTTCAAGTACGGGGGTCCCGTCAATCAGGCGATAGAGCCCGGGGCGGCTTTGCGGACTCGGCGTTTCCCCAACCCCGAGCCAGATTTGTCCGTCCGGCCCGTGGCAAGCGCAGGTGATGCGGGGAAGCAATTCCAGCGAAAGCGCCGGGCTCAGATCGGTCAGGCGCGCGGCCCGGTCGACGGTCATCGCGCCCTTTTCCGTCGCCACGAACCAACGCCCCTCGCCGATCGAGCTCAGGGCCAGCACCGGCGAGGTGAATTGGGCCATCACCTCGGACCGGGGTGGCGCCGCAGGTTCCTCGACGCGAGAGCGCATGATGGCGGGCGCCAGTGCGTCCAACCAAAGCAGCGAGTTCGTCGCCCCGTCCCAACTCGGCGACTTTCCCAGGAATGAGCGCCCATTGTAGGCCAGTGGCACCTGCGCAATATCGGGCCGGGCTCGTGGGCGCATACCTCCGTGCCGCTTCACGACCTCGCCAAGGCGCCTGGCCGCGGCCGCGACCTCAGGTCCGAGCTGATTAACCCGCTCCAGCGTCATCCGATAACAGGGGCCCGACACGGTGAATGCACCGAGCGGCACGCCGCTCTCGCCGGGCACGGAGGCGCTGACGCAGCGAATACCCTCCATGAACTCTTCGTCGTCGATGGCATAGCCGCGCAGTTGGAACACATCGAGCTGCGAGCGAAGCTGGGCCGGGTCCGTGATCGTCCGATCCGTGACGCGCTCGAAGCTCATGCGGCCAATCAGGGCCTCCCGCTCGTCCGGCGCCAGCGCCGCCAGGTGCGCCTTGCCCATTCCCGAGCAGTAAAGCGGCCGCAGGCTCCCCAATGGCGCGCCCGTGCTGATCGGATAAAGGCTTAGGATCTTCTGGATGATGATCATGTCTGCGCCGCCGGGCGCGGCGAAATAGACGGTTTCACCGCTGAGCTCGTGAAGCCAGCGGAGTTCCGTCATGGCGAGCATCGGCAGATCCGGGATCGGCCAGACAGCCTGAGCGTATTCGAGAAACTTGAAGCCCGGGAAATATCCCTGCCCGCTGGCGTCGACGCGCACCAGCCCACGCTGCTGCAGCGTATTGATGATGCGATAGACAGTGCTGCGTGGAAGGCCCAACTCATCGGCCAGGGTCTGCGCGCGGTGCTCGCCAGGCGCAGAGGCGATCAGGTCGAGCAGGTTCAGCGCCTTGCCGACGAGCCTGGTGCCTCGCACCTCGATGAGAGATTCGCCGCGCCGCCCCTCTTCGTCCGGCACGATATCCTGCTCGAGGCTGGTGGCATGATTGCGCATGAAACGGGGGCGGGCCTGTCGAACCGGGCTGATGCGGCGGGCCTCAGCTTACGCAGACGTACAAGCGCCTGCAATGGCTCAGTATCACGATGTAAGAAACTTCCATGCTGCAGCTGCGAAATGGTCGATACTTTTATACATAGTAAGAATGCTCGTTGACAGTGCGTCGCACCAATCCTAGCCTTCCCTTTAAGATCGGGGACATCCCGACAGGTATTGGGGACGAAACGTGACAATGGCGGACGCAACGGCGGCACAGTTCCGTTCTGCGGAGACCTCGCCGTCTGTCTACCCTCTCGCGGCGGGACCGATGAGAGCGGCGGTGCGGCCGTTGGACGGTGGGCGCATAGCGTCCCTCTGGCGCGAGGGACCCAACGGCCTGCGCAGCGACGTTCTGGTGCCAATGCCCGCTGCCGGATTCGATCGCGCATATTGGCCGAAGGCGGGCAGCTACCCGCTCGTGCCCTTTTCCAATCGCGTCCGCGATGCCGCCTTCCGCTTCGGCGAAACCCGGGTCGCGCTCGTGCCGCACCCGGCCGCGGCTCCGCACGCACTGCACGGCTTCAGCCAGACGCGGCCCTGGACCGTGATGCGGCACGCGAGCGCGGAGATCGAGCTGCACTATCGCTTCGAGCCTCAAGATGATCTGGCGGGATGGCCCTGGGCGTTCGAGGCCGTCCAGCGCATGGCGCTCGATCCCTCGGGCCTGACCCACGAGATCTACGTCGAGAGCCATGCGGTCTCGCCGATGCCGGTCGGCTTGGGCATTCACCCCTATTTCGCCGTGTCCCAGGGCGACCGCATCACGTTCAACTGCGAAGCCCTTTGGGATCAGGACGCCGATGGCTGCGGCCAGCAGCTCCACTCGCTCACTGGCCGCGACCGGCACTACGATTCGCCTCATGGCGGCGAGGCAACCACGGCCTATTATTCTGGCTGGGACGGGGGCGCCTCAATACATCGCCGGGACGGCACACGGATCCTCATCCAGGCCAGCGCTCCTCTCGACCACCTCGTCTTCCATGTCCCGGCCGGCGGCAGCTATCTCTGCCTGGAGCCGGTCAGCCATGTCGCTGATGCCTTCAATCTCGCGGCAGCGGGACATTCTGGAACTGGGATGCGCGTGCTCGACCCCGGCGCAACCATCTCGGCGAAAGTGCGGATCGGACTGGCATGACGTGAACAGGTGGCCGCGCCACCACGCCTCGACCCTCAGCTACACGGCCAACAGGCCGGCAATATCTCAATCCGGGAGGATGGCATGAGCAGGGATACGCAAAGAGGACCACACCGGCGCCGCGGACTCGACCGCCGCGATATGCTGAAAGGGCTTGCCGGCGCCACCGCGCTCTCGACGCTGCCCCACGCCGCCTTCGCCCAAACCGCCAAGGAGGCGCCGGCCCTCGCAAAGCTGGCCTCGGAGGGCAAGCTGCCGCCGCTGGCCGAGCGCGTCTCTGCCAACCCGCTGGTAATCAAGGTCGACAAGGTCGGCCGCTACGGCGGCTCGCTCCGGCGCGGCCTGCGCGGCTCCTCCGACCATAACGGAATTCTGCGCATGGTCGGCAACCAGGGCTTGGTGCGCTGGAACCTTGCTTTCACCGAGGTCCTGCCGAACGTCGCCGACAAATGGGAGGTCAACGCGGACTCGACCGAGTTCACCTTCTACCTGCGCAAGGGCATGAAATGGTCTGACGGCAAGCCCTTCACCGCAGATGACATCGTCTTCTCGATCGAGGACTGCGCCAAGAACACCGAACTCTATAAGTCCGCCCCCTCGCCGATCGTCATCGACAACAAGCCGGGCACGGCGACCAAGGTCGACGAGACGACGGTCAAGTTCACCTTCGCCAGCCCCTACGCGCTGTTTCTCGAGATG
>NZ_JBFTRC010000165.1:0-12517 GCF_056399325.1 Allobosea sp. 01N443 | reverse complement strand
AGACGGCGCGGCTCGCCGCCGACAATTTCTTCAAGCCCGAGAACCTGACGGCGCTGCGCGAACTGGCCTTGCGCCGCGCTGCCCAGACCGTCGACGACCAGCTCAGCCAGGCGATGAAGCGTGCCGGCGTCGAAGGCCCCTGGGCGGCCGGCGAGCGCATCCTGGTCCTGATCGGGCCGGACGCCATGGCGAGTTCGCTGGTGCGCGCGGGACGGCGCCTCTCCGACATGATGATGGACGCGCCCTGGACGGTGGCGCATGTCGAGCGGCCGAACCGCGTCGAGCCGGATTCTGCTCGCGGCCGCAGCCTGTCGGAAGCGCTCAAGCTCGCCGAACAGCTCGGCGCAGCCAATGTCGTGCTGACAGGCGACGATCTCGTCGCCACCGTGCTGGACTATGCCAGGCGCAACAACGTCACCCAGATCGTCGTCGGCAAGTCGCACCGCCGGGGCTGGCGCGCCTGGTTCCACCGGTCGCTGGCGCCAGCCCTGCTCGAGGCACAGAACGGCGCGGCGCTGCACATCATCACCGAGAGCGCGTCCGGGCCTGCCGTCCCGTCGTCCCCAGTTCCGAAGCGCGCGCTGCAATGGGGCGGCCACCTCGCCTCCGCTGCGCTGGTCGGTGGCACGATCCTTATCGGGGAGATGATCCAGAACCGTGTCGAGAATGCCAATCTCGCCATGCTGTTCATGGTCAGCGTGCTGATATCGGGACTCGCATTCGGTCTCTGGCCAGCCGTCACGGCCGCAGCCTTCGCCGCGGTTGCCTATAATTTCTTCTTCCTCGAGCCGCTGCTGAGCTTCTGGATCGGCCATCCAGCGGATGTCCTGACATTCCTCGTCTTCTTCGCGGTGGCGATGACGACGGGTGGCCTGACGGGGCGGGTCCGGGATCAGGCCAGGGCGACGGCGCGACGAGCCTCGGCGATCACCGCATTGCTCGCCGCGAGCCGGCGGCTGTCGGGAGCCGCGCGCAAGGAGGATGCAGCCACGATCCTGGCCGAGCAGCTTTCGGCCGCGACGTCCGGCAAAATCGTCGTCTTCCTACCGCATGGCGAGGAAATCGCCGCGGCGGCCRGAGCGCCTGCGCTCGAGGCGCTCAGCACAGCAGACATGACCGCGGCGCGCTGGACCTGGACGCGCGGCGAGCCTGCCGGCGCCGGCACCGGCACCTTGCCCAATGCTGCCTGGACATTCCGCGCGCTGCAGGGCGTGCGCTCGCGCTCGGGCGTCGTCGGATTCGAACCGCAAGCGCTGCTCGATGCCGAGAACGAACGCTTCGCGCTGGCGCTGCTCGATCAGGGGGCGATCGCGCTGGAGCGGGCCGAACTGGCCGCCGCGGCCGTCGATGCCGAGGCGCTCCGCCGCAGTGATCGGCTGCGCTCGGCGCTGCTCAACTCCGTCAGCCATGATCTGCGCACGCCGCTGGCGACGGTGCTCGGATCGGCGACGACGCTGATCGACTTCGGCAAGACGGTCGAGCCCGCGGTGCGCGACGACCTGCTGCTCTCGATCCGCGAGGAGGCCGAAAGGCTCAATCGTTATGTCGGCGATCTGCTCGACATGTCGCGGCTGGAAGGCGGAGCGCTGGTGACGCGCCGCGACTGGACCGATGTGCGCGACGTGATTGCCGCAGCGATCGAGCGCGTCTCGCGCCGCCTCGATCACCGCCGCGTCCAGCGCGATTTTCCCGCTGCGCTTTCGGCCGTACGGGCCGACCCTGGCCTGCTCGAGCAGGCTCTGGTCAACATCCTGGAAAATGCCATCACCTATAGCGAGGACGGTTCGTTGATCGAGACGGCGGCCTATGAAGACAGGGGCAATGTCGTGATCTCGATCGAGGATGAAGGTCGCGGTATCCCCACTGCCGAGCTGGAACGCGTCTTCGAGAAGTTCCGCAGGCTCGAGGAATCGACCGACCGTGGCGGGGAACGCGGCAAGGGCGCCGGCCTCGGCCTCGCCATCTCAAAGGGCTTCGTCGAGGCGATGGGCGGGCGGATCGCAGCCGCGAGCCCGATCCAGGACCGTCCGGACGGAACACCCGGCGGCACCCGCATCCTGATCAGCTTGCGCAAGGACAGCGCGCCCGGAGTCACGACATGACAGCCTTTCGCCCTCGTATCCTCGTCATCGACGATGAACCTCAGATCCATCGCTTCCTGGCTCCGGCGCTCGATGCCGCCGGTTACGAGCCGGTTCGCGCCGATGACGCCGCAGCCGGCCTGCGCGAGCTTGCACGAAAGCCGCCGGATGCGGTCGTGCTCGATCTCGGTCTGCCCGACATGGACGGCAAGGAGGCGCTGGCCAAGGCGCGGGCCTTTTATGACGGCCCGGTGATCATCCTCTCGGCGCGGGATCGCGAGACCGAGAAGATCGATGCGCTCGATGCCGGTGCCGATGACTATGTCGAAAAGCCGTTCGGGGTCGGCGAATTGCTGGCACGGCTGCGCGTGGCGCTGCGTCACCGCATCGAGCGTCAGGGTGCGGACGCGGTGATCCGCTCGGGCGCCGTCGAGATCGATCTCGTCAATCGACGCGTCAGCCGCGACGGTACGCATGTGAAGCTGTCACCAAAGGAATATGACCTGCTCGCCTCGCTCGCCGGCGGCAATGGCCGGGTACTGACCCATCGCCAGATCCTCACTGCCGTCTGGGGGCCGGCACATGAGCACGATGTGCAGTATCTCCGCGTCTTCGTCGGTCAGCTCCGCCAGAAGCTCGAGCAGGACCCGACGAGCCCGAAGCTGATCGAGACCGAACCCGGCGTCGGTTACCGGCTCGGCGGACTGGTCTAGCGTCATCTTGGCGGTGAGAGGATTATTTCGCCCCCGCCCCTTCTGCAGCTGCGGCAAAGACAAATATCCTCCTTTTCAACGGGAATAAGAAAAAACACGCTACCAGGCGTGAATTGAACCCACCGCTGCGCTGCCGTATTTGAGATGTTCGGAATAGCGAACAAGGTGAGCGCTGAAGGTGGCCATTCTCAACGTCATCGACCGGCAGGGTCAGCCGCATGAACTCGAGGCCGTCGAAGGCTGGCGGGTCATGGAAATCCTGCGCGACTATCGCGTCGGGATCGAAGGCGTCTGCGGCGGTTCCTGCGATTGCGCCACCTGCCATGTCATTGTCTCGCCGGAATGGGCCGAGCGCCTGCCCGAGCCGCGCGAGGACGAGATCGACGCACTCGATACGCTGCCGCTGATTGAACGGACCTCCCGGCTCTCGTGCCAGATCATCTGGTCCGATGATCTCGACGGCCTGACGCTGACCCTGGCGGAGGCTGCGTGATGGCCGCTGCCCCCAAGCGCCCGCCTCTTCCGGCAATCCTTCTCGCCAATGATCTGCTTGATGGCGATGTCGTTTTCGCTTCGGTTGCTGCCGCCGGTGCGCTCGCCTGGACGCGCGATCCCGCGCTTGCGCTGGTCGCAGCCGACGATGCGGCAGCGGCGCGGCTGGAGGCCTATGCCGTCAGCGAATTCGCAGCCCAGCATGTCGTCGATGCCTACCTCGTCGATGTCGCGATCGAGGCCGGCGGGCCGGTGCCACGGCATTATCGCGAACGCATGAAGACGCTCGGACCGAGCAACCGTCCCGATCTCGGCAAGCAGGCCGGGGACGGTATCGCAGCCGAGCGGAGGGCCTGAGACATGTATCGCTACGATGAATTCGATGCGCGCTTCGTCCGCGAGCGGGTCGCCCAGTTCCGGGATCAGGTCGGCCGCCGGCTCAATGGTTCGCTGACCGAGGACGAGTTCAAGCCGCTGCGGCTGAAGAACGGTGTCTACCTGCAGCTCCACGCCTATATGCTGCGCATTGCGGTGCCTTACGGCACGCTGTCTTCGCGCCAATTGCGCCAGCTCGCCCTGATCGGCGAACGCTATGACCGCGGCTATGGCCATTTCACCACGCGTCAGAACCTGCAGTTCAACTGGCCGAAACTGCGTGACATCCCGGAGATCCTGGATCTCCTTGCCGAGGTCGAGATGCATTGCATCCAGACCTCGGGCAACTGCATCCGCAATGTCACGGCCGATCATTTCGCCGGCGTCGCGCAGGACGAGATCGAGGACCCGCGCCCGACCGCCGAACTGATCCGGCAATGGTCGAGCCTGCATCCCGAGTTCAGCTACCTGCCGCGCAAGTTCAAGATCGCGGTGACAGGGGCCGAGCATGACCGGGCCGTGATCAAGGCGCATGACATCGGCCTGCGCCTGCGGCGGCACCCGGACATCAATGCCATCTCCTATGAGGTCAGTGTCGGCGGCGGTCTCGGCCGCACGCCGATGATCGGCAAGGTGGTGCGCGACTATCTGCCCAAGGCCGACCTCCTCGCCTATCTCGAGGCGATCATGCGGGTCTATAATCTCGAAGGCCGCCGCGACAACAAGTACAAGGCTCGGGTCAAGATCCTGGTCCACGAGATTGGCGCCGAGGAATTCACGCGGCGCGTCGAGGAGGAGTTCGCACGGCTCGACGGTCCCTCCGTCAATGCCGACCCGGCGGAAGTCGCACGCATCGCCGCCTATTTCGCTCCGCCAACCTACGAGGCCCTGCCCGCCGTCAGCCGCGTGCTGGAAGCGACCAAGGCCACCAATCCGGCCTTCGCGCGCTGGGTGGAGGTCAACACAGCTCCGCACAAGGCCCCTGGCTATGCAGCGCTGACCATTTCGCTGAAGCCGATAGGCCAGGCGCCGGGCGACGCGACCTCTGAGCAGATGCGGCTCGTCGCCGACCTGGCCGAGCAGTATTCGCATGACGAACTGCGCGTCACCCATGCGCAGAACCTCGTCCTGCCGCATGTGCGCCAACGCGATCTCTTTGCGATCTGGCAGAAACTCGGCGAAGCGGGCCTGGCCTCCGCCAATGTCGGGATGATCACCGACATCATCTCCTGCCCCGGGCTCGATTATTGCGCGCTGGCGACAGCGCGCTCGATCCCGATCGCCCAGGCCATCCAGCATCGCTTCGCGGATGCCGAGCGTCAGCGCCAGATCGGAGAGCTGAACATCAAGATCTCCGGCTGCATCAATGCCTGCGGCCACCACCATGTCGGCCATATCGGCATTCTCGGCCTGGAGAAGCGCGGCATCGAATCCTACCAGATCACGCTCGGTGGCGACGCAACCGAGAACGCGGCCATCGGCGAGATTCTGGGCCCAGGCCTTGCCGCCGAGGACGTGCCCGATGCGATCGAACGCATCGTCAATGTCTATGTCGAGACGCGCCAGGCGAACGAGAGCTTTATCGATGCCGTCCGCCGGCTCGGCCTTGGACCTTTCAAAGCCGCTTTCCAGGAGACCGCCCATGCTGTTGCTTGATCGCTCCGGCACCAAGACGGATGTCTGGACGCGCAGCGAAGGGGCTGCCATCGACAACCTCTCGCATGCCCTCGTCGACTGGGAGGCTTTGCCGGACGCGCTGCGGCAGAAAGCCCGTGACCAGCGCATCGGCGTGAGCGTGCCCAATCATATCCGGATCGCCGAACTCAAGCTTGTCCTCCGGCAGCTCTCGCTGGTGAGCGTTGCCTTCCCGGCCTTCTCGGACGGGCGCGGCTTCAGCCTGGCCAAGCTCATTCGCAACCACGGCTTCACCGGAACCCTGCGCGCCAGCGGCCCCTTGATCGCCGACCAGTTCGCCTATGCGCTCTCATGCGGCTTCGACGAGATCGAACTGCCGGAGACCAGTGCAGCGCGCCAGCCGGTCGATCAATGGCTGAGCGCGGCCGGCCGGATCAGCCATGGCTATCAGCGCGGCTACGGCGACGGCCGCAACATTCTCGACCAGCGGCGCGCGGCCCGCGCTGCGGCAGGTTGATTCATGGCCAGGTTCTCGCAGAGCGAGGCAGGCTGCCAGCGCGCCCGCGAGGGTGAGGATTTGAGGGAGGACTGCATGGACGGCGACCTGTTGCGCGCGATTCCGCCTCGCCCCTATGAACGCTGGTTCGATATTTGCTTTCGGCTTATCATCCTTGCGCTTGCCGGATTCTGGTTGTTGATGCCGCCGGCTGGCGCACCGGATCGGCCGGTCGACCTGAAGGCGGCAGAAACCACGCGATGACGCAAAGAGCGCCCGAACCGACGACTGCGCGCCGCATCGAGCGGCTGGCAACGTTGCCGCTGTTCCACAAGCTGGACGGGCGCAAGGTCTTGCTGGCGGGCACGGGCGAAGGTGCGCTCTGGAAGGCCGAGCTGCTCGCGGCGTCTGGAGCCGATCTCCTCATTCTTGCGGGTGTGGAGACGGACCTGTTCGACAGTCTCGTCGCTGACCCGCCTGCTGCCGGGATCACCCTGTACAGCCGCCACTGGCAGCCGGGCGACTTCGATGGCGCGGCGCTGGCCATCGGCGAGATCGAAGAGGACGAGGAGGCACACGCCTTCGCGGCCGCCGCACGGCAGGCCGGCGTGCCGGTCAACGTCGTCGACAAGCCGGAATTCTGTGACTTCGCCTTTGGGTCGGTCGTGAATCGGTCCCCGCTGATCGTCGCGATCTCGACCGACGGCGCCTCGCCCGTTTTTGGCCAGACCATCCGTACCAAGATCGAAGCCCTGCTTCCCGCCGGTCTCAAGGACTGGGCGCAGGCCGCCAAGGAGTGGCGGCCTGCAGTTCAGGCCCGCGACCTGCCCTTCGCGCTGCGTCGTGCCTTCTGGGAGAAATTCACCCGCCGCGCCATGGCGGAACCGGAACGCGCGCCGCAATCCCACGACGAAGCGGAGCTCTTTACCGAACTCGACCGTCTCGAGAGCGGCCATCAGGGCATCGGCAGGGTCACGCTCGTCGGCGCTGGCCCCGGCGATCCGGAATTGCTGACCCTGAAGGCGATCCGCGCGCTGCAGAGCGCCGACATCATCCTCTATGACGACCTCGTCTCCGCGGGCGTGCTGGAATTCGCCCGCCGGGAGGCCAAACGCATGCTGGTCGGCAAGACCGGCTATGGTCCCTCCGTCAAGCAGGACGACATCAACACGCTGATCGTTTCGCTCGCGAGCCACGGCAAGCATGTCGTGCGGCTGAAGGGCGGCGATCCCGGCATTTTCGGCCGCGCCGGCGAGGAGATCGAAGCCTGCGCCCGGGCCGGTATTCCCGTCGTCATGGTGCCCGGCATCTCGGCGGCTCAGGGGGCGGCGGCATCACTCGGCCTCTCCCTGACCCACCGCGACCATGCCAGGCGGTTGCAGTTCGTGACCGGCCATGCCCGCACGGGGACGCTGCCCGAGGATCTCGACTGGCGAGCTCTTGCCGATCCTCATGCGACGACCGTGATCTATATGGCGCGGAACACCCTGGCCGCCTTCCGCGAGCAGGCGATTGCCGCTGGTCTCGCCCCCGAGACGCCGGCGATCGCAGTGGTCGCCGCGACGCAGCCCGGCGAAGCGCGTTTGCGCGCAACGATCGCCACCCTGCCGGAGCGGCTTGGCGAGCTGCCGCCCAAAGGGCCGCTGCTTGTGCTGATCGGACGCGCGCTCGAAGGTGTTGCAGCCGAGGCGCTCGATCTGCAGACTCTGCGCAGCGCCTGACCGGCCGATCGAATCGGCGGACGCCCGATATGCGGGTTTGTGTCCGGCCTCGCCTGAACGACGCGATTGCCGCATCTGCCTTGGAACGCCTTGAAAGGAGAGACGTTTTCTCCGGACGGGGCAAAGTTTGGAAGGGGCTACCTGCACCGGTAGGTTGAGGAAATACCGCCAATTCAGTACGCTTTGTTTGTTATTCAGAACGGTTGCCCGCTCATATGAGCTGACGGCATTGATTTCGACGGAGCACTGACATGACGCAAGAGCGCATTCGCCGGATAATCCAGGCAGCCCTGATCGTCGGCGCCTTTTCCATCTGCTTCGGTATCGTCAGCGGCGCTCGCGCCCAGAGCGAGTTGCTCAACGTCTCCTATGATCCGACCCGCGAACTCTACCGCGCCATCAACACCGCCTTCACCGCCGAGTGGCAGAAGAAGACGGGGCAGAAGCTGACGATCCGCCAGTCGCATGGTGGTTCGGGCGCCCAGGCCCGCACCGTGATCGACGGGCTCAATGCCGACGTGCTGACATTGGCGCTGGCGGGCGATATCGACGCCGTTGCCGAGCGCTCGAAGAAGATCCCGCTCGACTGGCAAAAGCGCTTGCCGCAGAACTCCTCTCCCTACACCTCGACGATCGTGTTCCTGACCCGCAAGGGCAACCCCAAGGCCGTCAAGGACTGGGGCGACCTCGCCAAGCCTGGCATCAGCGTCATCACCCCGAATCCCAAGACTTCGGGTGGCGCACGCTGGAACTATCTCGCGGCCTGGGCCTGGGCCGAGAAGGCCTATGGCAAGGACGAGGCGAAGGTGCGGGACTATATCGCCGCCGTGCTGAAGAACGTGCCGGTGCTCGACACGGGCGCGCGCGGCTCGACCACGACCTTCGCCCAGCGCGGCCAGGGTGACGTCTTCCTGTCATGGGAAAACGAGGCCTTCCTCGTGCTGCAGGAATTCGGCGCCGACAAGTTCGACATCGTCGTGCCCTCGCTTTCGATCCTGGCAGAGCCGCCGGTGACGATCGTCGACGGCAATGTCGATGCCAAGGGAACGCGTGCCGCAGCCCAGGCCTATCTCGAATTCCTCTATACGCCGGCTGCACAGGCCATCATCGCGAAGAACTTCTACCGGCCGCGCAATACGGAGGCCGCGGCAGCTGAGGACCTCGCGCGTTTCCCCAAGCTTGAGCTGATCACCATCGACACCGTTTTCGGTGGCTGGACCAAGGCACAGAAGGATCATTTCGCCGATGGCGGGACCTTCGATCAGCTTTACAAGCCGGCGCGGTGACCGCGTGGCGGTAACGGCCAGCTCCTGGCGGCAGCCTAGCATCCTTCCCGGTTTCGGGTTGTCGCTCGGCATCACGATCAGCGCCTTGTCGCTGATCGTGCTCATYCCGCTCGCGGCACTCTTCCTCAAGGCGGCAAGCGCTGGCCCCGCTGATATCTGGGCGATCATCACCTCGGCCCGCACCCAGGCTGCCTTGAAGCTGTCCTTTGGCGCTGCCCTGTTTTCCGCGATCCTCAACGCCATCTTCGGGCTGATCATCGCCTGGGTTCTGGTGCGCTACCGCTTCCCCGGCCGGCGGCTGCTCGATGCCGCGGTCGACCTGCCCTTCGCGCTGCCGACCGCTGTCGCAGGCATCGCCCTCGCCTCGATCTACGCGCCGAACGGCTGGATCGGTGCCCTGCTGGCTCCCTACAACATCAAGGTCGCCTATACCCCGCTCGGCGTCATGGTGGCGCTCGTCTTCATCGGCCTGCCCTTCGTGGTGCGGACCGTGCAGCCAGTGCTGGAGGAAGCCGATGCGGATATCGAGGAGGCCGCCGCACTGCTTGGCGCCAGCCGGTTGCGCACCATTTTCAGGGTCATCCTTCCCGGTATCGTGCCAGCGTTGCTGACCGGCTTCGTCCTCGCCTTCGCCCGTGCCGTCGGCGAATACGGCTCGGTGATCTTCATCGCGGGCAACGTGCCGATGTTCTCCGAGATCGCCCCGCTCCTGATCGTGATCCGGCTGGAACAGTTCGACTATGCGGGGGCTTCCGTCGTCGCGACGATCATGTTGATCGTCTCCTTCGCGCTGATCCTGGCGATCAATGGAATCCAGTCCTGGAGCCGCGGGAGACTGGGTCATGTCTGACACGCCGCTGCCGGCCGCCATCTACAAGACCGACCGCGCGCTGCGCGACGGCTTCTGGATCCGCGCCCTGCTGTTGAGCCTGGCACTGGGCTTTCTGCTGCTGTTCCTCTTCCTGCCGCTGATCGCGGTCTTCATCGAAGCCTTTGCGAAGGGATATGGGCTCTTCCTGGAGAGCATTACGGAGCCGGATGCCCTGAGCGCCGTTCGCCTGACCCTGCTGGTCGCCGCCATCGCGGTGCCCTTCAATCTAGTCGTCGGCGTCGCCGCCGCCTGGGCCATCGCCAAGTTCGAGTTCCGGGGAAAGAGCCTGCTGATCAGCTTCATCGACCTGCCCTTCTCGGTCTCTCCGGTGATCTCGGGCCTGGTCTATGTTCTGCTCTTCGGCGCGCAGGGCTTTCTCGGGCCCTGGCTCAAGGCCCATGATATCGAGATCATCTTCGCGCTGCCCGGGCTGGTGCTGGCGACGATCTTCGTCACGTTCCCCTTCGTTGCGCGCGAGTTGATTCCGCACATGCAGGCGCTCGGCTCGAGCGACGAAGAGGCGGCCCTGACGCTGGGCGCCTCGCCCTGGCGCACCTTCCTCACCATCACGCTGCCGAATGTGAAGTGGAGCCTGTTCTATGGCGTGCTGCTCTGCAACGCACGCGCCATGGGCGAGTTCGGCGCCGTCACGGTCGTGTCCGGCCGGATCAGGKGGCTGACCACGACGATGCCGCTGCATGTCGAGATTCTCTACAATGAATACAACAGCGTCGCTGCCTTTGCCGTCGCCTCGTTGCTGGCCGGGCTTGCACTGGTGACGCTCGCCCTCAAGACCTATCTCGAATGGCACTTCGCGGATGCGATCTCCGCCAAGTCGCGCCATTGACGGAGGCTACCAATGTCCGTTGCCGTAACCATCGAGAGCGTCCAGAAGAGCTTCTCGAATTTTGCCGCCCTCCGCGGCGTTTCGCTCGACGTGCAGCCCGGCGAACTCGTCGCGCTGCTCGGCCCATCGGGCTCGGGCAAGACCACGCTGCTGCGGCTGATCGCAGGGCTCGAACAGGCCGATGATGGCCGCGTGCTGTTCGACGAAACCGATACGCGCCGACTCAGCCTGCGCGAGCGGCGGATCGGCTTTGTCTTCCAGCACTACGCGCTGTTCAGGCATATGGATGTCGCGTCCAACATTGCCTTCGGCCTCAAGGCCCGGCCGCGGAGCGAGAGGCCGAGCGCGAGCGAAATCTCCAGGCGCGTCAGCGAACTGCTCGAACTCGTCCAGCTCGGCGGGCTTGAGCGGCGCTTCCCGACGCAACTATCCGGTGGCCAGCGCCAGCGCGTCGCCCTTGCCCGCGCGCTCGCCATCGAGCCGCGCGTGCTGCTGCTCGACGAACCCTTTGGAGCGCTCGATGCCAAGGTCCGCAAGGATTTGCGCGGCTGGCTGCGCGACCTTCACAGGCGCACCGGCCACACCACCCTCTTCGTCACCCATGACCAGGAAGAGGCCCTCGAGCTGGCCGACCGCGTCGCGATCCTGAACGACGGGCGGCTGGAGCAGGTCGGTTCGCCCGATGACGTCTATGACCATCCAGCGACGCCCTTCGTCTGCGAATTCCTGGGCGAGGCGAACAAGCTCCCTGTCGAGGTCGTCGGCGGGCAGGCCTTCTTCGGCAATCGGCCGGTCMTTGGCGGCCTGCAGCAGAACCAGGGCGGGGCCGCCTCGCTCTATGTCCGGCCGCAGCATATGCGCATCGTTGACGATACCCCGCTCGCCCTCCCCGGCGTGGTCGAGGATTTGCGCCGCAACGGGCCGCTGCGGCGCGCCGAGATTGCCGTTGAAGGCTTGATCCGGCGGATCGATGTCGATCTCGCAAGCCAGGTCGCACCGGCCATCGGCGAACGGGTGCGCTTGCGGATCACCCATGGCAGCCTGTTTGCCGCGGCGTGACACCACCCTCGCCTCATCGCCGCCGACCGTTTAAGTCTTTCGCCGAGTCAGGCTTTGAGAGGACACGACGATGAAAGCACGGGCAAGCTGGGTCGAGGGCATGGCCTTCATGGGTGAGGCCGGCAGCGGCCACGCCATCATCATGGATGGCGCTCCGGAATATGGCGGGCGCAATATCGGCATCCGGCCGATGGAGATGCTGCTGATCGGTCTCGCGGGCTGCACCGGCTTCGATGTCGTCTCGATCCTCAAGAAGGGCCGCGAAGCCGTCACGGGGTGCGAGGTCGAAGTCGAGGCCGAGCGCGCGACTGAAGACCCGAAGGTCTTCACCAAGATCCATCTCTCCTATCGCGTGACCGGCCGCGGGCTGGCGCAAGCCAAGGTCGAGCGCGCCGTCACATTGTCGAAGGAAAAATACTGCTCCGCCTCGATCATGCTCGGGGCGACGGCCGAGATGAGCTACGCGCTCGAAGTTGTCGATGAACTGCAGCAGGTGGCGGCGGAATGAGCGATACCTTCTCCGGACTGACCACGCCTGAGGCCCTGGCCCGGCGCCTGGCCGACAGCAACCTCGTCGTTCTCGACATCCGCTCATCGGTCGATGGTGGCGGAAAGGCGGCCTATGAGGCGGGACATATCCCAGGCGCCGTGCACACCAATTACGTCGCCGACGGCTGGCGCGCCAAGGTCGGCAATGCACCGGGCATGCTGCCGCCGCTCGATCATCTGGCCGGGCTGGTCGGCAGCCTCGGCATCAAGCCGCATGACGATGTCGTCATCGTACCGGCAGGCGTCAGCGCGACCGACTTCGCCGCAGCTGCGCGGGTCTACTGGACCTTGAAGCTGATCGGCCATGGCCAGCAGGCCATTCTCGATGGCGGATTCCGGGCGTGGAGCGCCGACCCGTCGCGACCGATCGAAGCCGGTCCATCCGCGCCAAA